>CAZIPK010000005.1:18555-21068 GCA_964541135.1 uncultured archaeon
AGTGCTGATATTGCTGAGTGTTCTGATTCAACATAAATCATATTTGCATCCATTTCTCCGTTTGCAATTAATTCAGATATTCTTTCAGGAATTACTGTGCTTGGAGTTATTGGATACATTGGAAGCACTTTTGCTTTGCACAGCTTTACTGCTTCTGCAACCGCGTCTGCGCCCGATATAACCATTTTTTCTACCATTCAATCACTTCTAAATAAATCATAATTAAATAAAATTAATTTATTTTGCAAAATCATTATCCCCACAAATTATTTTAAATTAATAAAAGTCCTTTTTTTAAGAAATTATTTGTCCTCCAACTCATGGTCAATTGCTTTTACAGGGCAAACTTTTTCACATAAGAGGCAGCCTTTGCAATAGGCGTGGTTTATCTCGTATTTCCCGTCTTGTTTTCTTTGGAATATGGATGCATCCGGGCAAACCATCCAGCACTGCCCGCACTTTATGCATTTTGCCAAATCAATTGCTGGCTTGTATGTTCTCCATTCCCCTGTTTTATATTTTTTGCTTGACCCTGGCTGCATTATTAAAGCCCCTTTATTAATTTTTATCTGGTCAATAAAATCATATTCGCAAATTTTGTTATCATTCTTTTCCATTGCTTTTTTGGCAGCATTTTTCTTTTCAGCAGTAGCCTCTCTTTTTTTTGACAAAGAATTTTTTTGAATTTTATTTTTAATTTTTTTTCCAGCCATAATAATCAATTTCCAACTTTCTTAATTCCAATATAATCAACATTTTTTCCCTATTATGCATTTTTGTGCTGCAGTGTATGCTTCCTTTACTGCCAAAACATTTTTTTCGAACACACTTTTCTTGTCGCCCATTTGCTGCTTTAATGCTTCTTCAATTCCTTTTAAAGTTATTTCTCCGCTCAGCGCCGCAAATGCACCTAGTGCAGCGATATTTACAAATGGTCTTCCTATTACTTTCATTGCAATTGTTGTCACATCAACTGATTTAACTTCCATTTTTCCTTCAAGGCATAATTCTTCAGGGTTTTTTGTAGAGTTAACTATAATCATTTTTTTGACTTTTTCATGAAAATGCCTTGTTAGGGTAGGGTCAAGTATTATTGCATAATCTGCTTCTTGGACTTGTTCACGAAGAGTAATTGGGTTATCATCAATTCGGCAGTAGCTTTTTACAGGCGCCCCCATTCGTTCAACTCCGAAATTGGGGAATGCTAATGAGTGTTTTCCATCTTTAAATGCAGCTATTGCCAAAACTTGAGTGCTTGTCACTGCCCCCTGTCCTCCTCTGCCCAAAACCAATATTTCTCTCATTAATATTTCCTGCCAAGAAAGGCAGTTAATTTGAAACCGAAAAGGTTTAAAAAATCTACTAAAAACGAAATTCAATACGTCAATGAACGAAGTATTTTTCCTTCATTTCCTGTCCTTGCATATACAAAGCTTTTTATTCTTCCTTTCCCAAAACTTATTTCTTAAGGGGATTTTCATTGTCTTTATTGTATGATCCATTGCTTCACTGGCTGATTTATGTCGCCATAAGATTGAATCCTTTTGTCCAATTTGCCGGAATAATTAATGCCCTTCTTTTGGCAGTATTTTTTTTAACAATATTTTTGGTGACCGCTTACTTTGCCATAACTTTTTGGGCGATTCTTAAGACAAAAAAAACACTTCCCAAAAAAAATTTAATCAGGGACAAGGATTTGCCTTTTGTCACAATTCAAATACCAACCAGAAATGAACTTATTGCTCTTCGTTGTGCCCAAAAATGTCTTGAATTTGATTACCCCAAAAATAAATTTGAAATAATAATCGGGGATGACAGTAATAAGCCCAAAGTTTCAATGGAAATTGATTCTTTTGCAAAAAAACACTCTCAAATAAAAATAATCCGAAGGATGGCAAATACTGGTTTTAAGCCGGGAAATTTGAATAATATGATAAGCCACTCCAATGGAAAAATAATAGTTATTTTTGATTCTGATTTTACCCCCAACAAGGATTTTTTGAAAAGAATTATCACCCCTTTTGTAATTGACAGGAATGTGTGCGCTGTTCAGGCAAAATGGGGGTTTAATAATTTTGGCAAAAATTATGTCACTATTTTCGCTTCAACTGCAATCCTTGTTTTTCACCACGGAGTGCTTAATTTTGTGAATCGCTTTGGGGCAGCAAACCTTTGCGGGTCTGCGGAAGCCGTGAAAAAAAGCACTTTGATTGAGCTTGGGAAGTGGAGAGAGGGAATAATGACAGAGGATGTGGAGTTTTCTATTAGAATGCACTTAAACAATAAAAAAATTATTTACCTTAATGACCTTGAATGCAAAGGGGAGGCCCCTTATAAAATTTCAGATTTTTTCAAGCAGCAAATGCGCTGGTCTCACGGAATATTAACTTCTTACGGGACAAACCTTACTGGTTTCTTTAAGAGCAATGCACCTTTAAGCAAAAAATTCTTTTGCTTTGGAAACGGATTGAGCTATGTTCTTCAGCTGTTCTTTTTGTTGTTATTTTTTTCAG
>CAZIPK010000006.1:0-17801 GCA_964541135.1 uncultured archaeon
AGCAAAAATAGATGGTGTGCAAAATCAATTCACATCAGGATTAACTGATTCCAACGGGGAACAATTAACAAGTCTTGATTTATCAGCCATCCTTGCTGGAACAAAAATCATTTTTACGGCAAGTGATGAAAACAATTCAAACAAGGCAAGCCTAACTGTTGAGGTGACAAAACCCTTTGGTGAGCCCTCACTGGTGGTTGAAGAGTGCATTAAAGTTAATATTAACGGAGTCGACTCCAAATCAATTCAAAATCCTGAATTAAAAGTTGATTTAAAGGATTTGGCGGCAATTCAAATAGATTCAAATTGCGATGAAGAAAAAAGGATTTTTGTTGAAACGGAGCTTGAAGTTTTGGGGGAAGGCCCGAACTTTTTAATCCCTCCAAAATTAAGGCGCACAGTTTTTTTTGATGCAAAAGAAACGGTAAGATCAAGTGGGGGGGTGCTTGGGGTTTATCCAGTGAATATTTATGAAATCTCTAATGGAAGGAACAAAAAAATAGATTCCTTTGATATTTTTGTTTCTGATTCAAGCAGTCCATTTGAATTAAGCAAAGCAATTTTTGACTTTCAAAACAAAAAAATAATTGATGCTAAAATAGAAAATAAAAATTTTTCTGGAAGAAAGGATGTTTTTGAACCCAAACTAAGCATCACCGGGAATGCAGAGCTTAGTTACTTAAAGCAGGGGATTCCTGAGAAAATTAACTTTAAGCTTATTGTTGATACTGCTGCTGTTGAGGGAGTGACTTTTGGATATATCGTTGGGGAAAGTGTTACCCAAATTGATAGGCCAATTCAAAACTCGAGTTGCTCGCAATCAACAATCAGTTACTCGTTACCTAAAGAAATCTATTTTTATCAAGATGGCTTTAAGGAATGCCAGGATGTACTTGACAAATTTAGCCAGGCAAGACAAAATCACATTAACCGGGTTTCGCAGGATAATTTGGCAAGAGATCCAACAAAGTCCTTTGCATCGCTTCCAATTGATGTTCAGCAAAAAATATTGGCTATGCAATCAAATGAAGGCATATTTATTTTAAGCGGAATTAATGGGGGGGAGAAATCAATTTCAAAAGCAAGTTTTGCTCTTTTGGATACCACGCTAAAAGGAAACCCTGCAAGACCGACAAAAAATGATATTTATGAAACTTATCCAAATCCAATTAATATTTTCCAAACTAATCCTTGCCCAAGCTCTTTAAGGCTTCACTGGATTGATTCACCCCAACTTGAAGGATTTAATTATCAGAACTGGTTTTCATTTATGGAGGGGGGGATTGGAAGGGCTTATGTTGAATATGTAAAAGATTATTCTAAGATTTTAAGACTTGGTTATTACGGGGATGGATTAATTGAAGGAGTTGTTTCAACCGTTCAGGACCCGCGAACAGGTGCTTCAAATTATTCTTACAAGAAAGGAAAAATTATAATCCAGCACGAGTTGATACGAGTTGTCACTCACGCTAATGAGAAAAAGACTGTTTGGGAAAAGGATATTGAAATTGAGCCAATTGAAGGAAAAATATATTCTCTTGGAAATTATGAAAGGGAATTAAATCCCCAGTGGACTAATGTTAACAAAATATATGATAAGAGGGCGGGGGAAGAATGGGTTAATGGGTCAGTAAGGGCCAAAGCGCTTTGCATATATCCTCAAAGATTTATTCCTTTTGAGCTGTTGGAAAAAGACGGGGCAGCTTATAATGCTCCTGATGGGGCACTTCCATTTGTGGAATACTCTTCTGACAGTCTAAAGTACAGCAAAATCAGGGCCGGCACAATACCAAAAGGAGTGCGGGTTTTTCTCAACAATGGAAAAGCGTATGCTGAATATATTGGCAAAACATATTAAATACAAAATCCTGTACAAGTTGGGGTTTTAATAGATTTTAATTTAAATGGTTCGGGCATAAGCGGAACTTCTTACGAAACAATAACTGTAAGCGACTGGGTCGGGGGAAATTCCAAAAAAGAGCAAAAATTCAGGGTAAAATTAATTGGGGGAAATACTAATTGCTCAAATGAAGTTGGGCTTGAAGGGATAAGCGGTCCGGAATTTGACCCAAGAATTTTGTTTGACTGGAAATGGCAGAACATAAATTTTAATCAGTGCGATTCGCAAAATAATTCTTACACTTACTGTGATGGAACCCAGTTTTTAATCAGCCTGTTTAAAAAAATCGAAAAAATTGATTTGGCAATAAGGAACAACAGCCAGAAAGATTTGCCCCCCCTAACTTCTTTTTATTCTTATTTGATAAAAGACAATTATTCCCAGGAATTTTTGGAAGACTTTGATGAATATTACTCCTCAGAGCTTTTCTCATCCAATTCATTTAACACGGTTGCCTCTTCTGCCGGCTTTGACAGGCTCATAACAGAGAATAAAATAAAATTCTTTATAAAAAATCAGGAAGGGGTGGTTGAAGGGGGCACACTTTTGAAGGGGGGCCTGTACAAAATTAGTGTTGAAATTAATTTGATTAATGAAGGGGCAAGATCATTAATAGATGCTGGAAAAGCAAATGCAGAGATAAGGGTTATTTTTGAATTTTACCAAAATCCCAAAAACAAGAATCCATTTTATGAACTTCCTTTTGACGGGGAAGTTGGAAAAATAGGCAATTCTTTGAATAGGAAAGGATATGGGGTGGGAGTTATTGGCGAAGAGCTAAAACTAAATTCTCAATATAATCTACTTTCATTTAACAATCCTATGAAAGAATTGAATTACACAAACTCAAAAAATCTAACACAATTGGACAACGGAATTGTTTTGAGGCTGAACCGAAATGAGTCAATTCTCCAAAGCTATTTTTCCCAGCCAACCCCTGTATTAATGACTGTGAGTGGAAGTACTGGCCGGATTGTTGCGCAATATTTGATAGAAGGAGTTGGCAGAGAAGCGAGCGTCAAAAAGAAATGGCAATTGATTTCTTCAAGCATGGGGGGTGGCTGTGTTGACTTTTCCGGCTCAAGAAAAATCGAATTTGAGGAAACAATTTTGGAAAATGCGAAAAGAGAAATAGTCTGGGCGCAATCAAAAAGAGCAGGCAGTGTTTCATTAGGCACGGTTTTTTTAACCCCTAAATCAAGTTCCACAGAAACAATAAGAATAAGGCCTGTGGATTCGTCAATAGTTGAATTTAACACGGTTGCCAACGCGAAGATAAAAACAGGAACTGCGATAATATTGAATTATTATGATGATGCTTCCTTAGGAGAGTATGATTCAATAAAAGGGGCATTTGACATGATAAATGAAGGAAAGCTTTGCATTACAAATAATTCCTCAAATGAAGCATATGTTTGGTGGAACCCCGCTTACTTAAATTCCTTAATAAACCAAATCCAAACCGAAGAGCAAAAATGCGCCAGGTAAATGTTAAAAATTAGTTGCAAATGTTTGCAAGTTGTTCTTCCTTACTTTTAAGGCTTCTTTGATTTGATCCTTTTTCATCAAATAACGCCACGCTGTCCCACCAGTAAATATCCTCTTGGCCCAGATTAGTTACACATACGCTACCATTTTCAACCGCTTTATGCAAATCCTGCAGGGAGTCAATAACCGAACTGCCCCTTTTATCATTAAAAACTGTTCCATTAATTCCTTCAAGAATAACTTTTGATTCCAAAGAATCAGGATTATTTGTTGAATAAACCTTGTTGTTGTTAAGAACTGAAAGGGAATAAATAGAATCTACTGGGGAAAAAGCAGTTGTTTTAAGGAAAGTTTTTCCAAGTGAGCTGCTTGGGGGGAAAACCAACGAGTAGCTGTTTAAAGCCAGTTTATCAGGGTGCTTAAAATAAGCGTCCTTTAACTTTGTTCCTGCAAGATTAGTGCACTCCCCGACCCCAGAAAGCAAAAATAATGAATTCTCTTTGGCATTTATTTCAAGCTCATTAATTTCAAGTGAATAAGAAAGCTCGGTCTGTCTGCCTACTTCCCCCGAAACTTCAAAAATCAAAGGAGTTGCAATTGTTTTTGCGAATAAGAATATTGAATTTGAATCCAAAACCCTTCTTGAGTTAAAGGCATATTTTACATCCAAAAGAATTCCGTTCAAATAAGGCGAAGAGTTAAGCACAAATACGTCCTTAATTTCTTTTCCATTAACCCTTACAAGGGAATCTTTTTGTTCACTATTAACTTCAACTCCTCCAATAGGATTTATCCTGTACGTCTGATTAGAACTTGAAAAACCAGTACCATACGAGCGCCTGTTATTAACCGAACTTAATCCGACAAAGCCGTCAAAAGGCAGGTAATAAAACGGGCTGTAACTTGAATTAATCGGCTCAATTGAGTAAAGATCAAAAATTATTCTCGCAGAAGGCACTCCTGCCCTAAAAAGTGATTTTGAATCCAAAAAATCAATCAAAATCTTGATATTATACCTTCCTGCATCTGGCAGGACCCATTCGCGCTGGGGCTGGTAATAATTTGACTGGGAAGAAAAGAAAGCGTATTCGTTTTCTGAGAAGAATTTCTTTATCCCCTTATAAGGGTCAAGGAAAGAAGGGTCTGACAAAAAAGCCCTGCTTGAATAACTATTCATAAAATCGTATTGAAAATCCCATCCATACCCGTCTCTCATTAAGTTTATATTAAAATCAACCAAGTTGCTCAAATACTCCTTGTAGTCAATTTCATTTTCCTCAGTTTCTAAAATAGTGTCCTCAAAGTAATAATACAATGCTGGTTTATTGTCAAAAATTTTTGTGCTAAAAGGCAAATAACAGCTTTCCTGGCTTTGGGCAGGGGGAGAATAATTTATGGAAGAATCGCTTTGCAAAATGCTTGGAGAGATTTTGTTTAACACCTCAAGCGAGGGATCAAGCGGGCAAGAAAGAGTTGTCTCTTCAAGCAAAGAATTCAAGCGTCCAAGTTTTTTGCTTAACAAGATGGATAATTGCGCCGCATCAACAAAGGGGTCGTTTTGTAAAGAATTATAGCCTGTTGAAGAAGCCCCGTTATTTGGGTTTATTGAAAAATAAACATTATTCCAATCCCATGATAACACAGTTTTTGGAAGGGCACTTATGCCTGTTTGTCCTCTCACCAATTCATTCTCGCAATTATTTGCTGAAGAATTGACAAAACTAATCCCCCTTCTTTGCTCGGCATTTAGTTTTATGTGATACTTAAAAGAAACTTCTTGTGTGGTTGAATCAGGAATATTAAGCGGACCGAATTTTGAAGGATTTCTAGTAACTTGATCGTGGATGTGCTTTTTTGCGGAGAGAGTCAAAGTTGCGTAAGAATTTTTGTTAAGCCCATTGTTTGAAAAAATCAAAGGAGCTTCTTGACTCTCAAATACTCCAAATACTTTGGAATTAATAAACTCCCAGGAAGCCAAAACACTGGTATTGGATAATTCGGGCCGTAATGCATCATTAATTAAATTGATTGAGTAATCCGGCAGAGTAAGGGAAATAATATTTTCACAATTCTCCTTCAATAAAGCCTCTTCAAAATGCGCATTATTATTTTTAGTAGTTTGGACATTTTTTTTTGCATTATTATTGTATTGCTCTGGCTCAGAAAAGTTTGCAGAATCTTTAGTAGTGTAAATTCCCGCATCAATTGCTCCGTTAACAAAACCATTTATTATTAAAACACCTAAGAGCCCGTTAAGCCTTTTTTTATCAAAATCTCCATCTAACTCAGCAACATCCACATAGCCCGCAGAAATGCTTGCTTCTTTTTCTTTATCAGAAAGCCACTTGGCCGAATCAATTGCCCCGGGCAATGCTAATAGTTCAGTATTTATTGCGCCATTTCCTGCATAAAGTCCTTCAGTAACTTTAGTAAATTCGGCTTGCGTGTTTGAAAATTCTTCAGTATAATCATTAGTCATGGACTGGTACATCGAAAAAGCATTATATGCTGTATTGGCCATGGAGACATACTGCGCAACTGATGCTATTTGGGCGGCTACTGATGCGCTGCTGCTAGAAACACTCGAAAGCGCTGCGGCGATTGGGGCTTGCGCTGCACAGCAATCACAGGCAGGAGGATTATATGGCCCGCAGCTTGCGCACTCCCCTGCCGCAGCAGCCTGGGCGGCAGTTAAACTCGAGGTGGCGGCTGTAATATGCCCTTGGATTAGAGCTGATTTTGTTTTAACGAGCCCAATCATGGTGATTAGACTTACAAACATTTGCGCCCCTTGAATAATTAGCTGATCATTTTCTGGGAGTTCTGAAATTTTTAAGGTAATTGCATTATTTGCGTTTATTTGGATTGCAATGCTTTCATTAAGCAATGCATTAACATCATCAAACTCAATTTTTGCGAGTTTTAAATATTCTTCCGCTTTCTCATCCCCCCTTGAAGCCGAGTCAAAAGAATCAATTGAAGCAGAATCAAGTGCGAGATTCAAATAATCAATTCCTTTCTTTGTTTTTTCAGTAGCCTTAATCAAATTATCCCTCACAGCCATAGAATCCCTTAATGCATTCTCGGCATCAATTTGTTCGGTTTCTTCGCTAAATGCGCTAATCTGCTGGTAAAGCCCGTACAAACTGTTAACTGTTGTAATTCCTTCAGCAATTTCGGCAACAATAGAAGAACTCTCCGTTGCTGCTGCAGCCATTTCTTCCTGCGCAATTGCAATAGGCGCGGCAGAAGCAGCACAGGCAAGGCTTGCTGTGGCTGCTGCACTAATAGCCGCATTATCTGCATCAATTTTTGTTGTCAAAGTAAGCGCAGTAGCGCTTAATGATGCAAGAGAAGTAGTCATCGAAACAACCTGGCTTGCAAGATTTGCTTCTGCAAATTCATTTGCCGCAGCAACTTTTTCTTTTAATTTCTCTGCCTGGCTAACAGATTTTTCGCCCTCCTCAGTTAAGGAATCCATTACCGGTTTAGTTGCCACACCATCAAGGTAAGCCTTTTTTATGAAAGAATTCTTTTCTGAGGAAACCAACTGAATATAATTTTTAAAGTACTCGGTTTTTATTAACGCGTTAATTAAAGAGGCTTGGTACTTTCCTTCCCCTGAATAATATTTTGGATTTGATGCAACCTCTCTCCACCAGGAATTATTATTAAAAGGGTTCTCACTCCCCAAGCCATAATTGTCTCCAGAACCTGCTGTTCCAAGAGAGCTTTTATACAAAGCACAAATGCTTGCCTCGATTTTTACATCCTCTGCAAGAGAGTTATTTTTTATTTTCATTGAATCGCGGGAATTTCCAAGTAAGGAAATAACAAATTTATCAGGAACAAGCAATTCGCCCGCATTTGGCTCAACTATTAGTAACTTCTCTTCAACAACTTCTTTTGGATAGCCTTTAACCGCAGTTGAAACGCTTATTCCATAAGCTCCTGGTATTTCTTGACGTATAATATTAATGGTTTTCTTCGGATTTGTTTTTGGATTTAAAGTGAATTTATTTTGTTCAAGATTAATCCCCCCTTCGCTTCCTCCAGCGCAATTAGGATCGTTGTCACACAAGCTGATTTCTATCGAGTCAGAATAACATGAGGACGAATCAAAGCTTAATGAAGTCGAGTCCTCGTCTTGGGAAATTATTAATTTTTCAGGAGAAATTTTTATGCATTGTTCAAGATTATCAATAGCTACATCAAACTCGGTGGAAATGTTGTCTGCCCCTGCCCCAAAATTCACTTTGAAGGAGGCCTTCTGACCCGCAAATTTCTTGAAAGGCGTAAAAATTATTCTTGTTTCATAATCCTTTTCCAAAGAACTTCCAATTAATATTGCTTCTTCAGACGAAAGTACAACGCTTGGGGAAAAATTCCCAAAAACAATTTCAACATTTCCCATCCTTTCGCCATTCCAAGAAATGGAACCGGTGATTTCGCTCCCCGCGCAACTTGACCTGATTTTTTGTGGAACCAAAAGTCGACCGTTACGGGTAATATTTTTTACAAGAACCCGGCTTAAATCAATGCAACTGCCCTGATTTGAGAATTCATTAAGCATTATTTCAGCAGGCAACTCAATAGTAATTTCCTCCCCAGTTTCTGGGTCAGTAATAACTAATTCAAAAGTTGCCTCAATTATCTGAGACTCGGTGAAAGGCTCTCCAGTTTGGGGGTCAATTAAATCTTCTAATCCGAGGTCAGTTAAAGGATTTACTGACAAATGAATATTCCCCTCATTGTCAAAATAAACTGAACCTGGATTTAAACTTATAATTCTTCCCCCCAAATTAATTACTCCTGAAATATTTCCTCTAATTGGGGTTATGCCGGAAGGCTTTATTTTAGTAGAAATTGTTTCACTAGGATTTCCATTAAAAGTCAAAGTGCTTCCAGTAGTATCATAAGAATCAATTATCTCCCCGCCCCTTATTGTAGTTATTTTTGATTTTAATTCCTTGCCATCTTGGCTGAAAAAAAGAGGGTTATTTTTTTGGGAAAACAAGGATAAAGCAAGCATTATTACTATTATTATTACTAATACGGCCAAACCTATTGCAATAATTTTTTTTTGGCCAAAAACAAAAAAAGATCGAGCTGAACTTTTTTCTCCGTCAGTATAATCCGAATAATCTGCCTTGCTGTAATTTGAATAAGCCTCATCAGGCGGATTATAATTGGGTAAATTGTATTTTGAATAATCCGCACGGAGGGCATTATTTTTTGCGTACCCTTTTTGCGCGGCTTTGTTATTTTTCATCAAAACACTTCAAGATTAATAACATTTCAAAGTATAAATACTTTAATATTTAATAAAAAATAGCTATGTAAAGGTTAGTTTGTCAGCATTATTTTTTTGGGCAACTTTCAATTATTTTTTGCTTGCAGGGCATACTTATTTATATTAAAGGGTTATATTTATTTTAGTTTTTTTTATGAATCCCAAAGCTCAAGGAACAATTGAGTACTTGGTTGTTATTGCTGTTGTAGTTGTTATTTCTTTGGTTGTTGTTGGTTTAGTCACTAATTTCTTTGGTTCGGCATCATCCGCCGTAGGGGTAAGCAATGATATAAGCAGCAAAGTTGGTGCTGGAGGAATTAGTATTCTTGAAGGGGTAAGCGATACTAATGGAGATACGGTTTTAAGGCTGAAGAATAATACCGGTGAGAGTTTTAATGTTACTAAAATTAGCGGCCTTAGCGATGGAGAGAGCGTTGTTGACAAGCAATTTAATGAGGTAGTGGTTCCAGGGGGAGGGGAAGCAAGTTTTTCTCTGGATGATTTAAGCGCGGCTTGTGTTTGCGGAGCAAATGACATAAGAAAAGTTTGTGAATTTGAAGTTACACTCACTAGCTCTAATGGATTGGTTAAAAAACAGCGCATAAGTGAAAGCGTGGATTGCGTGGTTAACACCACTCCTGCTGGCAGTATTGTACAACCATTTGGAGCAATATGGGCGCAAGGGGAAGGAAGCGGGACAGGAGCATCTGATGAAGGGGCTGCATCGGTTTTTGTTGATTCTAGTGGAAATATTTATTTGACAGGGAATTTTAAGTCAAGCACTATTGGTTTTGGCAATGATGTTAATTTGACTAATAGCGGGAGTACAGTTTATAGTGATTATTTTCTTGTGAAATATAACTCCAGCGGGGTTGCACAATGGGCGAGAAATGCCACTACTGGGACTGGCAGTAACAGGGATGATTCTGGGCAAGATGTTTTTGTTGATTCTAGCGGAAATATTTATGTTGCTGGGAGATTTAAATCAACACAAATCTCTTTTGGCAATGATGTTAATTTAACTAACCGGGGAATGACATCATATAGTGATTTTTTTGTAGTAAAATATAATTCCAGTGGAACTCCTTTGTGGGCAAGAAATCCCGGGCAAGGAACAGGAACAAATGATGATATTGCAAAATCAGTGATTGTTGACTCAAGCGGCAACGTTTACATTGGGGGAAATTTTTATTCAACCACGCTTGGCCTTGGAAACGATGTTAACTTGACTAACCGTGGAGCCAATGACTTTTTCATCGTAAAATACAGCTCTGATGGCAATACCTTGTGGGGAAAGAATGCTTTTAGTGGAACAGGATCTGGGTCAGATGAAATAACTTCAATCACTCTTGATTCAAGCGGAAATGTTTATGCAACAGGGTCATTTTCTTCAGCAATAAGCTTTGGCAATGATATTAACTTGACTAACCGCGGAACAACGGATTTTTTTGTCGTGAAGTTTAATTCCAGCGGTGTTGCTCAATTAGGTCTTAACCCAACTTATGTAAATCCGAGCGGGAGCACAGGGAATTGGGGGAACTCCATTTTTGTTGATTCTAGTGGAAATATTTATGCAGCAGGATATTTTTATCCTCTGTCAATTAGTTTTGGCAATGACATTAATTTGAATCTCAGCGAACAATATAGTTATGATTTTTTTGTTGTTAAGTATAACTCCAGCGGAGTAGCTCAATGGGCAAGAAATCCTACTAGCGCCGGCAGCGGGGGAAATGACTCAGCATATTCTGTTTTTGTTGATTCTAGTGGCAATGTTTATGTTGGTGGTTTTTACTCAGTTAATTCTATTGCATTTAGTTCTGATGTTACCTTGCCTACTCGTGGTTCTTATGACTTTTTTGTAGCAAAATATGACTCTGGCGGAAATATTTTGTGGGCACAAGGACCTACAAGCGGGACCAGTGAAAGTGTAGATTATTGTTATTCGACCTTTGTTGATTCTGGGGGCAATGTTTATTTAGCGGGTCAATTTAGTTCAACCACCCTTGGATTTCGAGGGGATGTTATTTTGACTAATCGTGGGGGAATCGATTTCTTTATTGTAAAGTATGGTTATAGATAGTTTTTAGTTATATTTTATTTGATTAATTATTGCGGTCGCATTTTTTTAAACTTTTTAATCCTTGAATTCTCAGTTGTCTTGCTGTTGGGTAGTTCACTAATTTTTTTAGTTTCTTTCAATTATTTTTGTTTTGAATTTAGTGTTCTTGTTTTTCAGTAAAACAATTCTTGAGTTTTCTTTCTCTGCTTCGAGTTTGTAAGAAGGAAGTTTTTCTAAGAGTTTTAATGCGAATGATTTGGTGTACTCATGCGATGGAGTGTTTTCCTCTTTTAACCTCTTGCGCGAAAAACCCAGCCACATATAGGATTTGACTTCAATGAAGTCGGATTGAGTTGCTTGGAGGGCTTGTGCGAATTCTTCAATTGACTCATCAGAATCATTCATTCCTTTTATTACAGTTAAACGTATTACGCTCCTGCAAGGCAAGAGTTTCAACAAGGCAAGGGATTTTAGATAATTAATCCACCCGTTTTTTTCCTGGTTTTTTGTTATTTTCTTCCACAACTCTTCATTAGCTCCAACCATTGAAATGTAAAGTTGCGTTGGGAGAGAATTTTTTTTGCCAAGCTTTTGAAGCATTGCTGGGTTTTGGCCGTTAGTTACTAAAAAAACGGTTTCTGTTGCTGGACGGGCTTTAATCAGGCTTATTAGTTCAGGAAGCTTATCATAAAGAGTCGGTTCGCCGCTTAAAGAAATTGCCCAGTGCTTTGAATCAAGGGCATGTGAATACATTTCTTTTGAAACCAAATCATGCCCGCCAAAACCCGAAATCAATTTCTTTCTTTTCTCAATTAATCCTTCAATCATTTCTTTAGGGTCAATTGATTTTTTTGGATTGCCCTTCATGTACTCCATGGGTCGCCAGCAAAAAATGCATGAATTATTGCACCAAAAAGTGGTTGGGGCTATTTGATGGCAGGAAATAGTGTCCACCCCGTAAAAATCCTGTTTATAGCAGTTATTTTTTCCGCCACTGCGCAAAGACTTTTTATTCCACTCGCAAATCTGGATACTTGCCTCCTCAAAAAAGCCATATTTTTTGTGCTCGAATTCAAGAATCCTTTTGCTTTTTTTTGTGGTTTTCATAGAAATTAGTTATTAAGAAATGATTATAAAGTTCAAGTGATTAAACTATGGGGGTTAGGGCTGGCGGTTTAGGAATGAATAAAAATAATTATAAAGCTCAAAAGGACAGGATTAAAATAAATCCTGAAAAAGCCCAGGGGACTATTGAATATTTGGTTATTCTTGCTATTGTTATTGTTATTTCTTTGCTCGTTGCTGGGCTTGCAACCGGTTTTTTGGGTAGTGGTTCTTCTGCGGTCAGGGTTAGCCAGGATGTTGGGTCAAGGATTGGAAGTGGTGGCATTAGTATTTTAGAAGGGGCTAGTGATACAAATGGGGACACAATTTTGCGATTGAGAAATAGTACTGGAGAAGGCTTTACTATAACTAAAATAAGCGGGCTTAGCGGGGGGACGAACGTTGTTGATAAGCAGTTTAATGACGTGGTTGTTCCTGGAGGAGGAGAGGTAAGTTTTTCTTTGGATAATTTGACAGACGCATGCGTTTGCGGGGCAAATGATACAAGGAAGGTTTGTGAGTTTGAAGTGACGCTGACTAGCGCTAATGGGTTAGTTAAAAAGCAGCACATCTCAAAAAGCGTTGATTGCGTAACAAACACTACCCCTGGAGGAAGCGTTGTACAGCCATTTAAGGCAATATGGGTGCAAAGCTCAATAAATTCTGCCGGCGGGGCAACAGGTGATTATGGCAACAAAATTTTTGTTGATTCTAATGGGAATGTTTATTTAGCTGGTTCTTTTACTTCCCCTTCAATAGATTTTGGAAATGGAGTGAGTTTGACTAGCCGCAGTTTCTATATGGATGATTTTTTTGTTGTGAAATATAATTCTAGTGGCGTTGCCCAGTGGGCGAAGAACCCTGCAGCAGGAACAGGAAGCGGCTTTGAGGCGAGTTATTCTATGTATGTGGATTCAAACGGAGGGGTTTATGTGGCAGGGATTTTTATGCTGTCCAATTTAGGGTTTGGTGATGGAGTGACACTAACCAATCGTGGTAATAGTGATTTTTTTGTGGTGAAGTACACCAGTAGTGGGGTGGCACAGTGGGCAAAGAATCCTGGCCAGGGGACTGGAACAGGCACTGACTTTAGCGGATCTGTTTTTGTTGATTCAAGTTACAATGTTTACTTGGCAGGGTATTTTGCTTCTCCAACAGTTGGTTTTGGCAATGATATTAATTTGACTAATCGTGGCAGCAATGATTTTTTCATCGTAAAATATAATTCAGCTGGTGTTGCGCAGTGGGCTAAAAATCCTCTAAGCGGAACTGGCGCAAATTCAGACAATGGATGGTCAGTTTTTGTTGATTCTAGTGGAAATGTTTACCTTGCAGGGGACTTTAATTCATCTCTAAGTTTTGGAAATGATGTCAATCTTACTAATCGTGGCAACAGTGATTTTTTTGTTGTGAAGTATAATTCTGGCGGGGTTGCGCAGTGGGCAAAAAACCCATTCAGCGGCACTGGAATGGATTTGGATACAGGGAGAAATATTTTTGTTGACTTAAGCGGCAATGTTTATGTTGGGGGAAATTTTTATCTGGCGAATATAAGTTTTGGCAATGACATTAATCTTACTAATCGTGGAGGGCAGGACTTTTTTGTTGTGAAGTATAATTCCAGTGGAGTTGCCGAGTGGGCCAAAAATCCTGCAAGCGGGAGCGGGGCAGATTATGATATAGCATCATCAGTCTTTGTTGATTCGAGCGGAAATTTATTTGTTTCAGGGACTTTTTATTCTCCAACTATGAATTTTGGCGAGGGAGTAAGCCTGACTAATAGGGCAAGCAGCTCAGCGGATTTTTTTGTAGTAAAATATAATTCTAATGGGACTGCTTTGTGGGCACAGGGGCCTGTAAGTGGAACTGGGGCAGGCAATGATTATGCAAATTCTGTTTTTGTTGACTCCAGCGGGGATGTATATTTTGGAGGGGATTATTCTTCTAACACACTTGGATTTAGCGGGGGGGTTGTTTTAACTAATCCGACTCCGGGAATAGATAGTTTTTATGCTGTGAAAGCGGGATATAGATAGAACCAAGACTAATTTTAATAAATTTCAAAATTATTTTCCTGTTTTGTGCTAAAATTTAAATAAATCCGCCAAAAATTTAAATAAAATTAAATCTCCTAAAAATTTAGATAAATTCTTCAAAATTATTTTTTACAGCGTTAATTTTTTTATTGATTTTATTTGTTAAATTTTGAGTTAATTATTGATTTTTGAGTTTTTTATTGGGTTAATTATTAAATTAAAATAGAAATAATCCGCTTTGCGAAAGGTATTTAACCATTCAATATCCAATATAATCAAAGGTGGGTTTATGGAAGGAAGCATTCAACTTATAGCAAATTATGATGATTGGAAAGCAATTAGAAAACAAACGGTGACGGAAAAAACCGATCCCTTAACTGTAATGGAATTTTTAGCAGGCCTGACTAATAGTGTTGATGGAAAAGTTGAGGTCAATTTAAGAAAGATAGTTGATTTGCCTAAATTGGACAAAGCAATTGAAGAATTGGGTCTTGCAAAAGGGGATGCTATAAGAGCGCTTGAAGAAATAAAATCAAGAAAAATAGCTTCAGTAATTAATGAAATAAGCGAGGTTGAAAGACTACAAAAAAACCAGCGAAAAGAAGTAGCGGATTTTTGCAGAACTTATGCGACAAGAAAATGCCTAAAAGCATGCGGATTAATGGTTGATTACACGCAAATAGAAATTCCGGGAATGGGGAGATTAAAGAAAGCCAAGGTTTAAATTTTTTTAATTTTTTTAGGAGTATTTTTCTTTATGAAAAAATTAATTTCTGGTTTTGCGCTCATTTTATTCGCAATTATTTTGTTGGGTTGCTTTCAACCAGATCCAAGTGCTAATCCAAAAGAAGCATTTAGGGCGTTGATAACAAAATCTGTTTTACTTGATGATTATTACACAAAACACTCTGCAGAAATGACTGGGCAGTACTCTTTGGCAAAAATGGTTATGACTATGGAAGTTGAAGGGTGGAAAAAAAATAAAAACTCAAAAACTAGGACATTTATGGATTCAGGGGAATTATATGGGTTAGGAGGGGCGTTTGAAAATACTACTTATTTAACAAACGGGCTAATAATAAATTGTGCAAAAGAAAATTTTTCAAACGTGATTGATTTTTTTGGTGAAAATGATGCAAATATTATTAATTGTCAAATATTGGGCAACCAACCCGAATTTGGTCCGGAAGTATTATTTTCAACCCCGAAAAATTTTGATGCTTTATTAGGACTTGATATAAAATATATTGGGGAAAAAAAAATTTCTGGAAAATATTCATGCCACGCGTTTGAGTTTAATCTGACCCCTGACGCATTGGAAGATATTTATTCTTCAAAAGGCGCAGATTCTTCCACCCCAAACCAAAATGAAGATTTAGCTACTTATACTCTTTGCCTTGAGAAAGAAACAGGGGTAATTGCTGAAATGAAATTAACCACAAACCAAAAAGGGCAACAAAATTCATTAGCAGAAATAGTGGTAAAATTAGTAGAGTTTAGAAAAGGAATTAACGAAAATGAATTTGAATTACCCGTAAACTTTTCAATCGGCGCGGTTAATTGTGATAATAACAGCATTGAATTTGATTTGATTTTGTTTAAAGAAATAAGTGAAATTAAAGCAAGCATTCTTGCAGGCCTGTATTCTGGAAGACCAAGTGAGGCGATTAATTTGGAACGGATAATTCATCCATCAAAAACTCTTTTTGAAACCCAAGAAATTATTATTCCCGTTGATTTAAATGGATTTGTTGACTTGAATTTTTGTTACGGAAATGAATGCCATACGTCAAGTTGTTATAGTTATTTTGATTAAATTTTATTTAAGATATTTATTGGATTTATTTGGTTTGTTTATTGGGTTTTTATTTATTTAAATTGGTGAATTAATTGGTTTTTGAAGAAATAGTGGTTAACCAGTTTTTGCAAAGTTATTCTGGGGCATTGCTGACTTTGTTTTTCAAGGCAATAACCTATCTTGGCCACCCAGGAGTATGGTTTATTCTGGCTGCATGGCTTTTTTGGATGGGGCGGGAAAGAAAAAGCTTCATCATAATGTTGCTCATTTTATTTTCAGGATTTGTTGTTGGAGTGTTAAAAGAAATAATTGCGAGACCCAGGCCTGAAGGAATTTTAATTCTGGCAAAAGAAACTTCATACGCTTTCCCCTCTGGACACTCCACACTATCAGCAGCATTTGCTTCATTTGCCTATTTTAGTAAAAAACTGGAGAAACAATTCAAATACTTGCTAATAATAGGCGCCATAATTGTTGCAGTGTCAAGATTATATTTAGGAGTACACTTTTTAAGCGACGTAATTGCAGGGCTTATTATTGGATCCGTAATTGGCTGGATAGTGTTCAAAGCAGAAGAAAAAATAAATAAGATGCATTTTCACATATCAAAAATACAAGAAGAATACCTAGTGGTTGGATTTTTTGCAGCAATAATACTTATAGATTTATTTGTCCCAAGCCAGTACCTCGCGGCATATGCCTTCCTTGGTTATTTTGCGGGATATGTGATTTACAAGCACTCAAAAATTGATTTAACCCGAACAACATCAAAAAAACAATCCTTAATTGCATTAATAATTGGGACGATAATACTTGGCGGATTGTATTTCTTTGGGGATGAAAACACGGGATTAATCGCACAGACGACATTCTTTATTGCAGGAATGTTTGTGACAATATTTTGGCCGGTTATAATTGATCGGTTTGTTAAGAAAAGAGAAACGCACAAAATTAGCAAAAAAATGGGCTTTAGAAAATAATTTCTTAATTTTTTGAATAATGAGTTTCTTTATTGGTGGTTAACATTGGATAAATTTGAAAAAAATGCTGCGCTCCACTTTGAAAAAGCCCCGAAATCTCTTTTAAATTTTTTAAGAGAAGAAGAAAAATTAGTGACTAAATTTGTTGATGGAAAAGAAAGCATAATTGATGTTGGTTGTGGAAACGGAAGAGCAATACCAATAGTGGCCCCGATTGTTAAAAAATATTTTGGAATTGACAGCGATTTGAATTGTATAAATGAAGCCAAAAAATTTCTAGAAAAGCATGAAAATGTTGAACTAATTTTAGGGGACTTTAAAGAGTTTAAAAAAAAATTAAAAAAGAACCAATTTGACGGTGCGATTCTTCTTTGGAACACTTTGTGCCTTTTTGAAGAACCTTCTAAGGAGTTAAAAGATATTGGCGAAACTGCAAAAGGCAATGTATTTTTTTCAATGCCTTTTAAAGGCGCTTTAAAACAAAGAATCGAATATTATAATCTTCTTAAAGAAGAGTATAAGGTTGATTACAAAACTGGGGCAATTCACTCAAAATTATGGGGCAAAGTACCTTCATACAATAAAGAAGAAATTGAAGAAATAACTAAAGAATCCGGATTAATTGTTGAAAAAATGTGTTTATTCAATGAATTTGCCTGGATAATCCAAACAAGAAATCCTTGAATTTTTAAACAAAAAAACATCTTCAAAAAGCTTTAAAAACATCCTTGCCACTAAATTCTCTATTCACGGGCAAGCAAATGCTTGTTCATAAAATAAATTGCTTTTTCAATTAAAAGATTGAAGAGTGATTAATGAGTGGATGAAATCCCCCCTTAGTTTAGCAGCTCCGCCCTTTTTCTTTGCGAAAGAAAAAGTGCAGGTTGCCCAAAAAGAAAGCTTTGAGGGAAAAAACAAATGGGTTGAAACTCCCCAAAAAAAGTTTCACGAAAGGATTGAAAATCCCCCCTTAGTTTAGCAGCTAAAACGCTCGGCTGTAGCTCTGCCCTTTTTCTTTTTTCTGCGAAAAAAGAAAAAGTGTAAGTTGCCCAAAAAGAAAAAAGGCGACTTCCTAGTATCTCAGCCAATTGGCTGATACGAGCAATTAGCAGTAATTCAGTAACTGTTAGGAACTGTTACCGA
>CAZIPK010000007.1:0-16032 GCA_964541135.1 uncultured archaeon
GTGATTAGGTTGGGGGAAGATAATCCAAAGGATTTTTCTTAAAAGAAGAAAGAGTTGTTATTTTAAGAGGGTTTTATGATTCGTGCAATTATTTTTGATTTATGGAATACACTTGTTTCTGATTCCGTGGGACTTTCTGGCTTTAAAGAGTTGCTTTCAAAAAAAATGAGTTTGGATGAAATTATTCCTCTTTTTGAGCGCACGGTTCAATTGAAAAGAGTTAATTCTTATGCTGAATTAAAGAATTCCATACTGGTTGTTTTTAATGAGAAAAATAATTCTAAAGTGGCTGGCGAGCTTGACCGGCTTTATTTAAAGGAAATTAACAGGGCTGATTTTTTCGCTGATTCGGTTAGGTGTTTGGTTGAATTAAGGAGAAATGGCTATAAATTAGGACTGCTTTCTAATTCGGATAATTTGATTATTGATGTTGTTGAAAAAAAGCTTTCAATAAGCAAGTATTTTGACGAAGTGTGTTATAGTTTTGATATTGGTGCGATTAAGCCTGATAAAAAAGCTTTTGATTTTGTTTTAAGAAAATTAAGAGTAAAGCCTAGTGAGGCCTTGATGATTGGGGATTCTATGCGTGCGGATATTTTTGGTTCTTCGCAAATTGGCTTGAAGAATTGTTTAATAAATCGTTTTGGCAAGGATATTAGCAGGTATGGCTTTAAGCCGGATTATCAAATAAAATCTTTAAATGAATTGAAAAGTGTTGTGGGTGATTTAAATGAATAGTTCTGCAAGAAGAGCAAGAAAGCCAAGTTTTGGGAGAAGAAGACAGCCATTAAGGACAGCCCCGCCTGGGCCTGCACATAATTTTCGAAAAGTAATGACCGTTGTTCGTTCAAAACCAGAAAAAAAGGTTTCTTAATTTTTTAGTTGGTTTGTGTGGTTCTTAAGAAGCGTTTTTGGGAGATTGACGCTTTGCGCGGAATTGCGATTTTAATGATGTTTGTTTTTCATTTTTTTTGGAACACTAATTTTTTTGGTTTAACTCATTTTGCGTTATATTCCGGCGGTTTTGGTGTTTTTCAAAAAAGTATTGCAATTCTTTTCTTGTTTATTGCGGGCTTTTCTTCAATTCTCTTTTTTTCCAAGCACAATTTTTCTTTTCGTACTTATTTTAAGCGTTTTTCTTTGCTTCTTGGCGCCGCAGTTTTGATTTCAATTGTTTCTTGGATTGTTTTTCCTTCTATGTGGATTTATTTTGGCATAATTCACTTGATTGCTTTTTCTTTTTTAATCAGTCTTCCTTTCTATAAGAAGCCTTTTTCGTATCTTGCTCTGCCATTAGGAATCATAATTATTTTAATTCCCTTTTTGTTGGACACTTTTTCCTTTAACCTTGGTTATTTTTTTTGGTTAGGCTTTGGTTATCCATTCCAAACCCTTGATTTTTACCCTGTTGTTCCATGGTTGGGTGTTTTTTTGCTTGGAGTTTTTTTTGGCTCAATTTTGTTTCAAAAAAACAAGTTGTTGTTCTCTTTCAAAAACCCAAATAATTTCTTGTCAAAATATTTGTGTTTTTTTGGCAGGCACTCATTATTATTTTACCTAACCCATCAATTAGTTCTCTTCCCGCTTGCCTTCCTTTTATCGATTTTGCTGCACTAAGTTTGGTTAAGCCGAATCATTTCGTGCTTTATTTATTTGAAGTAGTATTTTTTAATATTTTTTGCGGTTATTAGTTATTAATTAAACTTAGTTTTTTATTGGCTCTTTTTTGCCGGCATATTGCTGGCAATTGTTTTTTAAATTCCTTTTTTTGTTATTTTGTTTATGGTTGAGCATTTAGGCACTGTTGTTTCCAATTTAGAAGGCCCTTCCCCTTCTATTGTTTCTTTTGTAGTTAATAATGGCAAGGCACATAAAGGAATGTTTGTGGAACTAGAGTATTCTGAAGGTTTAATGATGCTTTTAGTGGAGGACGTGATTAAAACTAACAGATACTTTGAGCGACCTGATTCAGTTAAAGTTATTGGGGAGGAATTAGAAAAGAATTTTCCAGCGAGTGAGTGGGAGTTTTTAATTGCCCAGGCAAAGCCTATTGGTGTTTTTAAGGATAATTTTGTTTTGCGTCCCACTTTCCCCCCTTCTCCAGGGGTAAAGGTTTTTGTTGCAGATAATGAGAGAATAAAAAAATTCCTTGGCTTGCAAGAAAACGGACTTAATTTAGGGAATTTACAGTTTCATGATGTTTTGCTTAAAGTAAATCTTTCAAAGTTATTGCAAAAGCACTTGGCAATAGTTGCGACCAGTGGTGCTGGTAAAAGTTATTTTGTCAGCATTCTTCTTGAAGAGCTTCTTTCGCGTTCAAAAGAGCAAGGTGCTATTGGGGTAGTGGTTTTAGATACTCATGGCGAGTACACTTGTTTTGGGGAACCGGTTAGGCAGGTAGATTCTTCAAAATTTATTGATTTTTCTTCTAAAACAAGGATTATTGATGCTTCAAGAATTAAAGTTGCAACTTCTAAATTAAACATTCATATGGTTGCTTCTTTAATTAAGGATATTTCCCCGACGCAAAAGCGCGCAATGAGTGCAATTCTGTCAAAGCTTTCAAGCGAGATGCGTAGTGGTTCGGGCCCGTTTGATTTGAATGCAATTAGGGCTGAAATTGATTTGGTTGAGAATGAAAAAGTTCGTTCTTCTTTGTACGCAATTGTTCTTGAGCTTGAGGAATTGGGTTTGTTTGGAAAAATTGACGAGCCAAGCATTGTTGATTTTGTAAAACCCGGGAAATTAGTGGTAATTGATTTAAATGAAGTTATTTCAGAGAAAAAAAAGCAATTTATTGTAGCGTATATTTCAAATAAATTATTTAATGAGCGCCGTTCGCATAGCAAAAAAATTCCGCCTTTTGCTTTGTTTGTTGAGGAAGCGCATAATTTCATCCCTGAGGGGACTGCTAGTGAGCACGCGGTTGCAAGGAGTTATTTAAGAACCATTGCGAGGGAGGGGAGAAAGTTTGGGGCATCTTTAGTTGTTATTTCTCAGCGTCCAAAAAGACTTGACACTACAACTCTAGCTAATTGTAATACAAATATTATTCTTAGAATAACTAATCCTTATGATTTGGATCATATTTCTCAATCCTCTGAAGGATTGGATAAGCAAAGCATTGGAATTATCTCCTCCTTAAGAGTGGGCGAAGCATTAATTGTTGGTGAGGCTGTTGGTGCCCCAACTTTTTTTAAGGTTCGTTTAAGAAAATCAGCCCCAAGCAGGCATGAAATAAATCTGGAAGATTCTGCAAGAGCTTTCCAAAGCGATTTGGAAAAAAAAGATGAAGAAATAAATTCGTTTTTGTGATTTAATTACAAAGAACTTATGTGCTGTATCGGGAATTAATTATGGAAGTTAAGAGGTCACTGTTCTTTGAACCATTTTTCATATTGTTTGTGATTTCCGGCAAACCTAATTATTCTTTTTTCTTCAATTTCTTCAAAACATATTCTGTATTGCCCCGATTCTATTACAAAAAATGGTAAACCGTGCTTTAAGTGGCGTGTTTTAGTTAAGTGTTTTAATTGTTGTATTTTTTTCCATATTCTTTCTTTTATTGGATTATCTAGTTTGTTAAAATATTCGTCCCAATCCTGGCCAAAGCATATTTCCATTTCCTTCACTTCACTTAAAACCATATTTTTTCTTTACTTCGTTTTCTGTAAATATTTTTCTTTTTCCTTGTTTTGTTTCTTCACTTAATTTAATCATTTTTTTTACAACTAATTCGTCCTCTATTTCTTGTGCGCTTTTGAATAATTGGTATTCTTTACTTAAATTCATTATTCCTGCGCGTATTGCTTCGCTTTTTGTTTTGAATATTCCGCTTCTTGTGAGTTTTTCAAGCACCAATTCTTGTGCTGGTTGTATTCTAATCAACAAATCACCCATTAAAACCACCATATCAAATAGATATCAAAAAGATATATATTATTATTGATGGTTAAAATAAACCCTAATTAATAGTTTAACAACTTTTTTGAAGTGTTTTGCCGGCGTTACATTAATGGGGTTGTTTTCCCCCAACCACCGGCAAATTACTTCCCAAGCCTTTTTAAATGAAAAAAAATGCACTAGTTTTATGCCCCAACACAATATGGCGATTAGCGCCGTTAGTATTCCTTCCGAAAGGAAGGTGTTTTACTTAACAAATGTTTCTTTTAATGAAGCAAAGCACGAAGTGCTTGTGGAGTTTTCAAATAAATTTGAAAAATTTGTTATGAGGGAGAAATTTTTTCCATTTATTTTGCTTTCCCATTTTGGGGATAAGGAGAAATTAATTGAATTAATTCTTTCTTTTGGTTTTAAGGGTTTTAGTTTAGAAGAAGAAGGAGATTTGTTTTGCTTAAAAGCACTTACTTTTTCTGATTTAAAAAAGATTGGTAATGCGCTGGCTTTAAACACCAGTAAATATCCCATAATTCTTTCTCCAGAAAGATCTTTTTTAGTTTCAAAGAATTGGAGTTATTTTGATGCTTTTGAAAGAATTGATAATTTGTTGTTTAAGCTAAATCCTAAAAGTGATTCTTATCAAAAAGGAGTTGTGCAAAAGAATATTGATTTTGGTTTTTTCTTGACCAAAAGTATTAGTTTTAATGAAGCATTAAATTCAAGCGAGGAGGAGGTGCGGTTTTTGGTGGATTCTGCAGCATGGAGCAATTTGCTTTTAGTCCCAATTACCAGGGTTCCTAAGTCCATTAATGATAAGCTTGAATTATTTTTGGAAAATATTTTTTTTAAGCACGGGGAATTAATTTCTTTTGACTCTGGAGGAGCGGTTTATTCAAGTAATGGTTTTGAGCCTCTTGGTGGAAGAGAAACTTTTTCAAAAATAGATTTTTCTTCCATCTGGGCAGAGCTTTTCTCAAAAAACTTTTTTAATATTGGGCCCGAGACCAAGAATTGTTCTTGTTGTAAGCCGTTTGTTTTGGAGGCAAAGAATTTACTGCCTTCTTCCATGATTAAGGTGAAATTTGGTGAGGATAATGTTTATTATGAATCCTCTTCAGATAGTTTTGCAGTTAGTTTTCATAATTCTCATCCTTTCAAGGGCGAGCGTTTAATGAAAAAGAAAGAATTTTTCCTTTCTTCTTTCCCTATTGGTCCTTTTTTTAATGGGGACAAAGTGCTTGTTCCTTTGATGGATGCTAAGAGGCTGATTGATGAGAAAAAAGCAGTTCTTGTTTTGAGTAGTAGTGAGGATTTGGTTAAATCAGTAAATGGTGAAGATTTTGATGAACATTTAAGCTGCAAGGCTAATGAGCAAAATAATTCCAAGTTGCATGAATTGAATTGGTTTTGCTTAAATACGGAGAGTTTTTTCTCAAAGGAGGTTAGACGCGCTAATTTAACTCTTTTTTCTTTGCGTAATGTTCTTGATGAGTCTAATTCAAATTTATTTCAATCAAGAAGTTTTTCAAAAATATACTCTGCCGTGCTATATAATTCACTTTCGCTTTTGCTTGCAGAGCTTCCAAATCAATTAACGAATCCTAATTCAAAATTCTTTCATTCTTCCCTTGCAAAGAGTATTATTTCTGTTCAAGAAGCCACTATTGCTAAGTTTAAAGAGTTTTCAGAGAATAAGGGTTATAGGCTTCTTCACGCAAACAAGAATAGTGCTTTTGTGAAGGGTTTTTCTTCATTAAAACTGGCCAAAGAGTTTGCCAAAGAGACTGCCCTTCCCCAGCCAAAAGTAGCTAAGTTTATCAGAAATGCTTAACTCATTAAAATCGCATGAAATTAATATTTGCCGGGCTTAGGTTATTTTAATTTTTTAGAGATATTAATTATTAGTTATTAAATTTTTGTTAATTTTCTTAATTTTTAAAGTTTTTTTGGGCTTTCTTACTCTATTTAGTGTTTTGGTCTATTTGGCATTTTTTTGCTTTTAAGGCAACGCTTTTAAAGCTTGCTTTATGGTAATTATTGTACTGGTGAGGTTATGTCTAGGTTGACTAGGTTTGAAGTTACTAGGGTATTATCTGCAAGGGCTTTGCAATTGTCTTTGGGCGCGCCTCCTTTAGTTAAGCGTACTAGCGAACTTGACATGCTTGAGGTTGCTGAAAAAGAGTTTGGTCAAAAAGTGTTGCCTTTAAGCATTTTAAGAAGATACCCTAATGGGGTAAGCAAGAGGATTGAGTTGTACTGATTGGTGGTTTTTTTGGGTAAGTCGGTTGCTAAGGGATTAAAGTATAAGGCTGAAGTTTTGCTTGAAGAGTTTCCAGAAAGGTTTGGGAATAATTTTGAGAAGAACAAATCCATGCTTAATGAGTTAAAGGATTTGCACTTGTCAAAAGTTACTAGAAATATCTTGGCAGGGTACATTGTAAGACTAGCCAAACAAAAAGAAGCTGAAAAACTTGCTTAATTATTTTAAACAACTAACTTTTTAGCAGTTCTATTTTCTCTTAGTCTACTAGATTAGGGGGGATTAATTTTTAGTTAAGTTGAATTTACTGGAATTGTTTCTGTTTTTGTCGTTTCATCATTATCCTTGTTTCTTGTTAGTAAATATAAGTTGCTGCTCGCTGCATTTTCTAGTTCCTTGTCGTGGGTTATTACAAATATTTGTTCTACTAATTTTGGCATTTCTTCCCGCAGCATTGCGCTAAGTTTTTCCACAGCGTTAGTGTCGAGATTGTGGGTTGGTTCGTCAAGTATTAACATGGATAATTTTTTTGTTAATACTAGCGAAAAAGCCATTCTTATGCATAAAGCAGCTGCACTTCTTTCCCCTCCTGAGAGTATTCCTTCTACTCGGACCCATTCGTTGCCCCGAGTCATTACTTCTAAATCATACCCTTCTTTTGTAACGCTTAATTTTGCATCAATGTAGTCCTTGTATGGATATATTGCTTGCCAGATGTTGTTCATTGCAGCATTTGTTGTTTCTATTAGTGATTCCCTTAACTCAGTTTGGGTTGAGATTAGGCAGTTTGAGAAAACTCCTAAATTTTTTGCTGCGTTTTCACTTTTTTCGTATTTCTTCACACCCTCCTCAATACTTTCCTTTATTAGTTTTGCTTTTTTTAAGTTTTCTCCTAAATTTTGTGCCAACTCTTTTTTTGACTTGATTTCCATTTGTGTTAGACTTATTTGTGTTTTTTTGGCGTGGTATTCTTCCTGAATTTTTTGCATTTCTTTCTTATTAAAATTTAATTCCGCAAGTTGTTTCTTGGTTTTTGGAAGCTCTTCAATTAAGTTTTGAAATATTTTTTTCTTTTCTTCAAGTAGTTTTGCCTGTTTTTCTTCTGCTTCAAACAGATACAATTCCTTGCAGTATTTTTCAGTTTCTTTTTTCAATGCTTCAAGTTCAGCTTCAACTCCTGCCATTTTTTCCCTTTCATTTTTTTGATTTTTCTTGTTTTCATTAATTTCTTTTTCAATTTGATTAAGTTTTTCATTTAGTTCTTTTAGCAGGTGCTTTTTATGTTCTTCAGTTAATTCTTGTTTGCACGTGGGGCACTCTCCCTTTAATGAAGAGTAGTTTTTTTCTTCAGCAAGCATTTTTTTCTTTTCATATTCAAGCACGCTTAGAATTTGTCCAAGTTTTTTGGCGTTTTCCTCATTTTCTTTTTTCTCTTTTCCAAGTTTCTCCTGGATTGTGTTCTTCTCTTCAATAGTTTTCTTCAAAACCCCTGCCTTTTCCTTAATTTCCTTCTCAGTATATTTAACTCCCTTGTTCAAATCTTCTTTTAGTGATTCAATTTTTGTGCTTGTTTTAATTATGGTTTCTTCAAAAATTTTGCTTTGCTTTTCCTTTTCGCTTTCTTCTTTGTATTTTTTTTCAAATTCAATTAATTCTTTTTCCTCCACGCAAAGCTTTTTTTCCAAGTGTTCAATTGTTTTTTTTATTTCAAAAATTTCTTTTTCAATTTTTTCACTTTCCTGTATTTTTAGCATGTTTTTTTGCTGCTCGATAAAATCTTTTCTTTGCTTGTTTTCTTTGTTCATTTCGTTTTGAATCATTACAGCATTTTTCCTCGCTTCTTCATATTTGGCTAAATCCAGTAATTCATCAAACTTTTTTTTTCTTTCAGAGGGGGAGAGTTTTAAGAAGAAATCCATTTCGTTTTGCTCTGCATAAACTGCTCTGCTGAATAATTCATAATTTAGTCCAAGTGTCCTTTCTACTTTTTCATTCACATCTTTTTGCTTTGGCCCCGCAATTAACCGACCTTCCTCGTATAGTTTTGCCTCGTTTGTGGAATCCTTTTTTATTATCCTGTGTACTTGATATTTTTTTTCTCCCTGGTTAAACTCCAAAATTGTTTCGACTTTGCTTGCCGGGTTTGGCCTGTTCATTATTATTTCTTCAAGCGTTACGGATTTTGATTTTAGTGCAGGAAATGTTCCAAATAAAGAATAGCTTATTGCGTTAACTATTGAGCTTTTCCCGCTCCCCATGACCCCCACTATTACGTTAGTTCCTTTCCCAAAATCAAGCTTTGTCTCGGCATGCGTTCGCCAATTCTTCAAAGTAAGCGATGTGATCATAAGTATTAGTTGTGTAAAGCAAGTAATAAAAATTGCTTTGTGCTTTACAGATTATTTTTTAATTAAAAACTTATGGAATTTGTTTTGATTTTTAAAAGTATCTGCTATTTTTGAAGAATTAGTTTTGTTTGTAAAATTTTTAAGATATTAGTGTCGCCATTTCTACTTCTACTTGGTTTGCGCCTTCTACTTTGGTCACTGCTTCTTCTAACGCTGTCATTGCTCCGTCTGTTTTATCAGGTATCACATAACCTACTCTAATTATTTCTATTCCGAATCCTATTGGTTCTCTTTTTAAGTCCCTAAAAGCGCCTTCTTTAATGTTTTTGAGTCTAGCGCATACTGCGTCAAGATTTTCTGGGTCAGCAAATACTTTGAATATTACCATTACTTTTCCCATCTTGTATCACTTAATTTTTTTTAAAATAAAGAAATAAGCTTTTATGGTCCAATAAACCCGCATTCCTTGCATGCGTAGGTTTTTACTGTTTCTTTGCAGTGCGCGCACCGAACAATAGTGTTTTTGCCGCAGCTTGGGCACTTAAATTCAATATGCCCTTTTGTTACTATTTTGTTGCATGAAGTACAGGTTCTCATTTTCTCACCAAAGTTTAATACAATATTTTCTTTAAAGCAAACTTTATAAATCCACTTAAAGAGGGCTTTTTTGCGCTACATAAGTGTTTTTATTCCTCTTTGAACAGAATTTAATTGTTTTGGGCCTGTGTGGCAATGGATAACCGGCGGGACTTCGGAAATTAGCTGAAGAAATCCCGAGATGGGGGTTCGATTCCCTCCAGGCCCGTTCTTTTTAACTTTTTCCCAAAATTTGTTTAGCTGTCCGTCTAACATCTGCAATATATGCTCTTGTTTCTGGATCTTTTAGGAGGTCACTTATAAGAAAAGCTTCTTCTGTTATATGTTCTTTTCCAAATGGAATTTTTCTTGTTTTATTGTTTCTATCACTCATTCCAAATTCGGGTCTTATTGCGTCTGGAAATTGGCGTTCTTTAAGGCCTTCTAAGAGTATAAATAAATGAACTGTTGCGTTTGGTGCAACTATTTCTAAAGCCCTTTTGAAATAATACGCTTGGCTTCTTTGGGCAGAAAATTCTTCAATAACAATTATATTTCTTCTAGTTTTTAATTGAGAATATATTGTCGGGTTTGATTTTATATATTCAGCAAGCGTTTTTGCTCCAATTTCAAATGCTTCTTCGCGTGCTTTGCCTTGTAAACCTGCATAAGCCGCTCCACCAAATTGAAATACTTCTGTTGAGGACGCAGTTGATGGTTTTGCTTTCATGCAAAATGGTTTTTCTAATCTTACTCCCATTTCGTTGCAGGTGGCTCGAATTATCCTTTCAGCAATTAGTCCCTTTCTTCCCACAGCAAATATTGCAGCGGCTTTGTCTTGCTTGGCTATTTGTGTAACTGTTTTGGCAATATTAATTGAAGCGTTTGCTACAAACTCAAGGTGCTGTTTATCCCAATAATTAAGTCTGCCTCTTGCTGATTCTTTAAGCATTCGTTTAAATCTTTTAGAATCCATTTTTCGAAGGCTTCGTTTAAGTTGCTTTCTTTTAAACTTGATTCCCTGTTGAACTGTGGTGCTTCCACAGTTAACCCTTTCATTTAATGAAAGTGACTTTACTCCGCGTATAGTAATTTTTTATCACCAAAAATAATTATGATAAAATATTTCACCTTTTTTCACTCAAAACTTTCTTTTCCTTCCAAGTATTTTGTCAGGTGCGCTGCAAAGTTTTTTTTGTATTTTGATAGTATTTCTTTTTCGCTTAGCACTGTGGCTTTTTTTAGTAGTATTTTTATCGCGCTTTTTTCTTCTTTTTTTTCTTTTTTAATGAAATTTTCCAAAACTTGTTTTGCGCTTGTTTCTTCCCTTTCTATTTCAAGAACTATTCTTTCTCCTTCGACCCTTGGGCCAGATATTATTTTCCTCTTTTTTTCAAGGAATTTTTTAACGTTCTCTTCATCGCTTGCGTTGGGTCCAGAAATTTTTTTTGTTTTTTGTAAATTTAGCGCTTCAAGTTCGTACATAAATATTACTTCTGTTTCGTCGCTCCAAAGCCCGCTTTGCATGACTCTAAAATCTTTTTCGTTTAGGTGCGTTGCGCATTTTTTTTCAAATCTCCTTAATTGTCCCCAGACAAGGTCGGCAAGTATTTTTTTTGGGAAGTGGCCGTGAATTGCGATTAGTTCTTTTTTTGAGAGAATTTTTCGCACTTTTTCTTTGCTCCAGATTTTTGTTTTTTTTGAAAAAAAGAATTTTTGTTCTGGTTTTTTTAAGAATATTTTTGCGGCAAGCATTATCCTTTGAAATTGTTCGTTAGATAGCGCGCTTGCCACGTTTCTTGTGGAATCTACTGGGTCAATTATTATTAATGGGGGGCTTTCTTTTTCAAAAAGCGCTTTGGCTGCTTCTTCTGTCTGGTTTTCAAAAGTAATCACTTCCCCTTTTTCCCATTTTTGGATTTCCTTAATTGCCCTATCGAATGTTTTGTATTTTACAATTAGTAATTCAACTCCGTACCCTGGTAGTGAGCAGTTCTTCAAATCAGCTCCGTAAGCATTTATTCCTTTTAAAAATTGCTTTAACAATCGAGCATCTTGTTTTTGTTTTTCGCTTAATTTTTTTAATAAGTATTTGTTGTGAAATGGGGTTCTATCCACAGCGCTTTGTTTTTCTTCCCCGCTTTTAACAATATATGAGGGAACTATTTCAACATCAAATCCTTTTATTTCCCCGCGTATGTAGGGGTGCTGAGAGTAAGCAGTTTCCCATTTTTCTCCCTTAAATACAGCCTTTCCTATTTTCAGCCCTTCCTGTTCAAATTCATTTTGCGGGAGTTCTTTGTTAAACATTATAAATAAATCAATGTCTTTGTCCCCGCGTAAATGCGTTCCTCTTGCGCTGCTTCCGCACCACTCAATGTGTGAGTGCTTTCCTTCCATTTTTTTTACTTTTTGCCTTATTTCTTCAACAAGTTTTTTTTCAGCAAGTATTTCTTCTTTTGTGGGGGTTATTTTTTTCAGCACTTTTTTGTATAATGCATTCATTCCCATCACTTTTATTGGCATAATTCATTGGTTTAGCCCGTAGCCCTAAGCCAAAATTTTCTTTTGATTAAATTATTATACTACTTTTCTTTATATATAATTGCGTTGTTCTCCTAAATTAAAGCAAATAATGTGGTTAAGGCGAATTGTTTTTTAATTTTACAGGGATTGTTTTTGAGGGTTGTTTTTGATGAAGTTTATTGATGAGAAATTAGAGAAGATTGATTCAGGTCCCGTGGGTGATATTTTCCAGGGGTTGGCAGTTAATTTTTACAGTGTTAAGGAAATAAATTTTTCTGAAAAAGAAAAAGCGTTTGGGAATTTTTTGATTAAAGAAATTTTAAAAGGGGCTATTTTAAAGAAGGGCTTTGATGGTGCTGGGGAGAAGTTTTCTTCGGATTTTTCTGATAAAGTGATTTCTTATGTCCAGATTAATTCGTTAAATGAAAAGCTTCCTTCAAAAAAGGATTTTGATTACTTGGCTGAAGTGTTGCTTGATTTGCTTTCTAGTGTTTCTTTTGTCAAGGACAAGTTTCTTTTTGCCCGGTTTGTTTTGCATAATTCAATAGGCTTTAAGCAATTTTCTTTTTTTGCTCTTGATTCTCATTTAGAGGAATTAATGATTAATTCTCCTGATAATGTTTTTGTATTTCACAAGAAGCACGGGATGTGCAAGACTAATGTTTCAATTGATGAAAAAACAATTGGGGAGTATATTAAGAGGATTGCAAATTCTCTTGGGAAGGATTTTGACCCTAAAAGCCCGCTGCTTGATGCCCGCCTTCCTGACGGGAGCAGGGTTAATGCGACTTTTAACGAGCTTTCTCCGACAGGGGCGACTTTGACCATAAGAAAGTTCTCCGAAATTCCTTTGACTGTTCTGGATATCATTGAGAATGGGACGATTAGCGTTGAGGCGGCGGCTTTTTTGTGGATGATGGTGGATGGTTTTGGGGTCGCGCCTAGAAATATTCTTGTTGCCGGCGGGACCGCTTCAGGCAAAACAACTTTATTAAATATTTTGTCTAATTTTGTGAGGTTAAGCGAGAGGGTTGTTTCAATTGAGGACACTATTGAGTTATCCTTGCTTGCTAGGGATAATTGGATTCCTCTTGAAGTTAGGAGCAGCACAGCTTCATCCGTATCGATGGAGGAGTTGCTTCGTAATGCTATGCGTATGAGGCCGGATAGGATTATTGTGGGGGAAGTTAGGGGGCCTGAGGCTTTGACTTTATTTACTGCAATGGATACAGGGCATCAGGGGTGTTTGGGAACAATTCATGCGAATAATGCCCGGGAAACGATTCTAAAGCTTCAGGAGCGCCCCCTCTCGGTTCCGCAGGGCATGCTTCCATTGCTTGATTTAATTGTGATTACCCAGCGGCGCTTTTCAAAGGAGAAGGGGATTCAGCGTTTTGTTACCCAGATTGTTGAGTTATCCAGGATGGATCAGAAGGTTTTGTTCGGCTTATTGTTTGATTTTGACGATTCATCAAAGACTCTGAAGCGTACTGAGCTTGCGGGCGGAATTTTTGAGGAAATGGCGAAATTAAATTCCCTTTCTAGGAATGATTTGAGTAAAGAGATTAAGCTGAGGGAAAAGGTTTTGTTGTGGATGATTAAAAAAGGGCTTCGTGACCCGATGGAGGTTTTGGAAGTTATTGAGAGTTATTATTATTCCCCTGATAAAGTCCTTTCCATGATTTCTGAGAATGACCATGCTGGCGACAAGAAGTGATTTTTTTTATGGTTGGGGTCAATTGCTGTGAATTATTGGTCAATATTTTGATTTTGTTTAATTTTTATTTTTTTGAAAGTGTTTTTTAAATTCAAAAAGTTTGGATTTTTTTTAAGTATTTTGTAAACTAATAAGTTTGAAAATTTTTTTTCATTTTAACATTTTTTTTGCTTCTTTTTCAAGCTTTAGTATTAATTCCTGATTTTTTTTGAATTTTTCATTTGCCTTTTTGATTAAGTATTTTAAATATTCTTCATTCACAGTTATTTTTCCCTCTTTTATCGGCACTGCGAGGTTTTGTGTCCCGAGCATTTCCACAATGAATTTTCCTTCTTTAGCCACTTTTATTCCTGCTCTTTTTATTCCTGCTTTTTCGCATAATGCAAGTATTGTTCTGGCATTTTCTATTGTGTTTGTTCCCAAGTGAAGGATTAGCGGTTCTTGCTTGAACCATAAAACACTTTCGTCAAAGTTATTCACTGCTTGTATGACTTCCTTTTCTTTTACTATTCGGTGCCATTTGCGGTAAAACGCACTTTCTTTTTTTTCTTCCTCTTCTCCAAGGCTTATCAAGGCTATTCTTCCCGCGCACGAACTGCTTGTGAAGTAGTTCTTCGTTTTTGCAATAAAGTCACACAGTTTTATGAAGTCCTCATCCATTCGGCCCATTTTTTTTGCTTCTTCGTAAGTTTCTTGGTGGTGTTTTTTTGTCATCTCAAACCGGCTTTTTTCTTCAAGCCTTTGTCGTTTTTCTTCTTTTTGTTTTTTCTCAATTCCGTCTGTTTTGCCTGTGTTTTTGGCGCCTAATTCTTCCAGTTTAGTTTGATTTTTTCTGGCTAATTTGGGTATTTCTTTTGTTTTAATTGATTTTTTTTCCATGTAATAACCTTTTTATTTCATTCTTTTTAGTATTTGTTTAGATTTATATGTTTAAAAAAGCACTCTTAGTCGTTTTCGTTTTAATTTTGGCGTCAACGGTTTTTTCTGTAAGATTAATTGACCCTGTTTCGCTTGTTTTTGTGGATGGGGGAAGTAATTTTGTCGGAACGGTTGCCCCTGGCGGAAATTTGGAATTAATTTTTTCAAAGGAGCTTACAAACAGGTATGATGGTGTTGAATTATTAACTTCTCTTCCTAATGGTTTTGGTTATTCTACAAAAAGTGAGCTTGAGGCTATTAAGGTGTTCATTTCTGTTCCGCAGTATGCAGTTAATGGGGATTATCCAATTGAGGCCAGGATTTTTGGGGAAAATAGGGATGATGTAATAAATTTTTATTTCACCGTGGATTCTTCAACAGTGGATGTTTCTCCGTCGGATATTTCTCTGCAGGAAACTCTGGTTGATTCTAGTGCGGAGTATAAGCTTTTTTTTGTGAATAACTCTGATGCAGAGGCTTCTTTTTCAATTTCGACTGATTTGCCTCCTAACTGGAGTCAGAACGATTTTTTTGCTAAAAAGGTTTTTTCAAAGCAAATAAAAGTTGCAAAACATTCAAGCGCAACTGATTCTGTCTTTGTGTATCCAAGGCTTGCTGGTGAGAAGAAGTTTAAAGTAATTGTTTCTTATGCTGATGAAAAAAAAGAGTTCTCTTTTGCCGTTAATGCTAAATCAACGCTTAAAAGCAAGTTAGAGATGCCTAAAAACGGCTTGCCTTTCTTTTCTTTTTCTCTTCTTCCAAGTTATTTTATTAATGCCTTGTTTTCGCTTGGAATGAAATAATAAGAAATAAATAATATTATTTGGAATAAGATTTTAAAGAAATAATTTTTATGGTTCGCGTTAATAATTCCAAACAGATTAAAGATTCAGAGATTCTTTTTGCTAAGTGTATTTTAGAAGAAATTTCTTTAGGGGAAATTTCGACTCAAAAAGAGCTTGAAAGGCGAAAGTTTTTTTACAGCAAGCACTTGGGTTTGGGAGAAATGCCGGCAAATCCTTTTATTTTATCATTTTCTTCTAGCCCTTCAAAAAAAGAATTGGAGTTGCTTTCAATTAAGCCTACAAGGAGCGCTTCAGGAGTTACTGTTATTGCAGTGATGCTTCCTCCTTTTCCCTGCCCAGGGGAGTGTGTTTATTGCCCCTCCTCTTTTGAAGGAAAAAACACGCCAAAATCTTACACGGGTTTTGAGCCTTCGGCTTTAAGGGCACAGCGCTTAGGTTATGATGCGTTTAAGATTGTTTCAAACAGGGTTAAACAGCTTGATGCTACCGGGAATAAGGCGGAAAAGATTGAATTAATTTTTCAGGGCAGTTCTTTTACCTGCCTTCCTTTTGCAAAGCAAAAAAGCATTGTAAAGAAGAGCATTGATGCAATTGTTGGAAAAAAATCTTCTTCATTTTCAAAGGCAAAGCTTTTTGCAGAATCCTCAAAAAGAAGGATTACTGGAATTACTTTTGAAACCCGCCCTGATTTGTGCAAAAAAATTGATGTTAAGCGGATGCTTGATTTGGGCGGCACTAGGGTTGAATTGGGTGTTCAAAATCCTGACAACTTTGTATATGAAAAGATTTGCCGGGGCCACACGGTTAGTGATGTTATTAATTCAACCCGATTATTAAAGGACTCAGCGTTTAAAGTGCTTTACCACTTAATGCCTGGCTTGCCTGGGAGTGATTATAAAACTGATTTAAAGAATTTTAAAAAAATTTTTTCTGAACCTTGCTTTAAGCCCGACATGGTTAAGTTTTACCCTTGCCTAGTAA
>CAZIPK010000008.1:0-15725 GCA_964541135.1 uncultured archaeon
TGATAATTGTGCTGTGTGTATGTGGAATACTGGCGTGTATCCTACAGGTATTGCTGTTGGATGGTTTAACACAACTATTTGCGCAACAAATGATTTTGCCACTGTTGGCGGATTGGTTATTGACCCTACAACATCTCCTCTCGCCATATCATCAGCGCTTAGTCCTCTGATTGAGAACCCAACATTGTTTCCCGGCTTTGCTTGTGTTAATTGTGTGTGGTGTTCTTCAACTGATTTTACATCGCCTTGCTTTCCGCTTGGCATTACCACTACTTTATCGCCTGGCTTTAGCACTCCTGTTTCTACTCTTCCAACAGGAATTGCTCCAACTCCTTTAATGTTGTAAACATCTTGTAATGGCACCCTTAGTGGCTTGTCCACTGGTGATGGCGGAGCAGTTAAATCATCCAAAGTGTCTAGAAGTGTTTTTCCTGTGTACCACTTCATGTTGTCTGTTTTCTTTACAATGTTGTCTCCTCTCCATGCTGATACCGGAACTATTTTTACATTATCAGGCTTATAGCCTACTCCAGTCAATAATTTAGTAACCTGGTCCTTCATTTCCTTAAATTTTGCTTCTTCGTAATTTACTTCATCCATTTTATTCATTGCAACAACTATTTGTTTTATTCCCATAACTTGCGCAAGGAATGCGTGTTCTTTTGTTTGTGGCTGGATTCCTTCTTTTGCTGCAACTACCAATACGGCTACATCTGCTTGTGATGTGCCTGTAATCATGTTCTTCACAAAGTCCCTGTGACCTGGTGCGTCAATAATAGTGAAAGTGTGTTTTTGGGCTTCAAATTTCTTGTAAGATACATCAATTGTTACTCCTCTTTCCCTTTCTTCTTTTAAGTTATCCATTACGTATGCAAATACAAATGTTCCTTTTCCTCTTGATTTTGCTTCTTCTTCAAGTTTTCGATAATCTTGTTCGCTTAACGCGCCCCCGTCGTATAATAATCTTCCAACGGTTGTTGATTTACCATGATCAACATGCCCTATGAATACTACATTAATTAATTCCTTTTCTGCCATCCTACATTCCTCCAAATCGCACAAAATACCTCAAAATAGCCAAATTTAAGCCCTTTGAAGTCATTCGCGTCACACTGCGATTTTAAGCCGTTCACTAGTACAACGCATTAATACATTTCATTCTAAGAAAGTTTTTAAAGGCTTGCTTTTAAATGGAAAAAAACATTAATTTGCCAATCCACAATAATTTAACAGCCTATTTTTCTAATTTGCAGGAGGGCTTGAGCTTGATGAAGAACAGTTTCTTTGCCACTTTAAATAATCCTGGTACTCTTTATCGTATAGGTCAGTTGCTCTTTGGTCAATGGTGCTTGAACACTTGGTGCTTCGAATATCCCTAAAGTCATAATTTCCTTCTTCTCTTGGAGTGTATGTTTGTCGCAAATCATCCTCAATGGCATTTTTTAAATCATCATACCTGTTGAAGAATTTTATTGCTTCTTCAGTAGCCTTGCAATGTTCTCTGGTTATTGCGGTGACAAAGAACATGTCCATTGTTTTGTCAGCCGCGGCAGCGTAGTCTTTTTTTACTACATCATCACCAACTGCCAAATAACCTTGCGCCCCTATTATTGCCCCCACAACTGGAATATACTTCAAAATTCTTTTACAAGCAGGAAATTTTTTTGCCCAATTTCTAGCCGCATAAACTAATTTAACTTTTTCAGCATCCCTTATTCTTCTGGCGTTGCTTGCGGCGTTTTGATACTTAGTTACTTCGGCTTCAAGTATCCTAACTGCTTCTCCATAAACCCTTGCTTGGTCTTCAAGGGCTTTTAATTCAAAACCCCTCATTTTCCAAGTATTTTCAGCAGTTCTAAAAGTCTTAAATGCCGGATGATCTGAGCCAATATCTGCTATTCCTCCTGCATCTTCAACAGCTTTAAGTGCGTTATCATAAGCTAATTTGGCTTCTTGGAGTTGTTTTCTAGCATTAGCTATATATCCATCCGATGGTGCAGTAAGTTCGATGTGTGTTAAATTAGCCCCGCTTAAATCAACCCTCTTTTGAGTAATTGTTTTTTTTAGTTTTGGTTCCCCAGTACTCTCATTAAACTCAATTTCATATTCAGGGTAATCTATTTCCATTCCGCCCATGCCGCCAACTCCTGGCGCATCCATATTAGCTAATCGCAATGCGCTTAATTCATTTTGGCGCATAATTGCTTCAGCTGAATTTATTTGTGCTTCTACCGAGTCAATTGTCCCAAGAACGTGCTCTAGTGTTTCTTCCTCGGCAAAAGATAAAGCCGGGTTTGTTGGTTTTATCAAGTCTTCTATAGGTTCACTAAGTTGTAAGTCGGAATCTTTTACGTAAAATGGAATTGCGTGTTCTAAGTACTCTGTTTTGAATTCGCAATAACCCATGTCTTCATTAACATTTTGGCAGGTTCCTTCGTAACACGTGCTTTCGGGCTGGAGGACACAATACTCACTGCCATAAGTAGCGCAAGTATTTACTGAAGGCATGGCTCTTATTGGAGCGGTCGCATTATCCAAAACCATGTTTTCATTTGAACTGGTTAGGCTAATTACTGCGCACACATTCTCTGTGCTTACTTTGTAATAGCCCAAATTAAAGCTTTTTTCCCTTAATTGATCAGCTGAATCCCCGTCAAGTTGAATTACGTACAGAGTGTTGTCAAGCAAGCCGTTCAAATTGTACCTGTTTTGGGAAATGGATACTTCAACATTCTTGCCTTCACATGCTCCAAAATATGTTATGCTGCCTTTTATACCATAATATTCGTCCACACCAACTCTTAAAGGCCTGTCCTGCGCTGCATTAGTAATAACCACATAGCACGGCTGGATTGGTTCTTCAAGCCATGAGATTGTATATCTAAAAGGCGTGTTAAAAGTATCATCAGAATTACTGCTGTTGTTAGAATTGTTAAGTGTGTTTAAATTATTTGTGCCTCCGCAATCAGCGGGGCATGTTAATGAATTTTCTCCAAAATCAGTTTCACATAAATTGTTTCCACAGTTCCTATCAGTACATCCAAATAAAAGCAATAAAGCAAGAAACAATATAATTACTACAAAAAAACCAGGTGGTTTCATGTTTAAACAACTACTTAAGAAATATTTAAGGTTATCTTGGAATGTTTTCTGCAGGGTCTCAATCTGCTTCTTAAAGCACTACTCCGAAGGGTAAGGACTTGGACTTGGAGAATTTTTTTGTCTTTCTTGCCATTCCAAGTATTTTTGGTATTCTAGTTCTTGCAAGTTTCTCCCACGATTATCTATACTATTATCGCATCTGCCGCCCCCATGGGAGCGTAATTCAAAATCAGTATAAGCTTGCGGCGCATAAGTGTTGCGCAAATCATCATCTATTGCTTGCTTTAATTCGTTGTATTGTGATTGTATTTGGACCCATTCTGCAGTGCTCTGAACATAAGTTTTTGTTACTTCATGTGTTGGAACTAGCAGTCCCATAATTTTGTCACTTGCCCCAGCATAATTTTTTTGGTCAATATCCTGGGCAACTACCTTGTACTGGGCTATTCCAACAAGCACGGCTATTCCGGGAATAATTCTTTTAACCGCTTCTCTGCACCCAGGTATTTTTGCAGACCATGCGGTAATTCGGTTAAGAATGGTTGCTCTTTTTGCTGCTACTGCACTAGTAGTTGCTTTTTCAGCCCCCGCTAGGTTAGCAACTAAGTTCTTAAGTGTACCCCTAATAGTGCTCATTTTGGCAATCATCTTGTTTGACGCTTCTATTTGCAGTTCATTCCACTTAACAGCCTGCAAGGCTTCAGTGTAAGCGCTTAAAGTTGCCTCGTCTAATTTGCCCATAATCAGTTCAGGGTGTTTTCCATACTTTGCTTTTATTTCTTCAATAAGTTTCTGCAATTCTTCTTGGCTTTGTCTAAGAGCTTTTGTATATTCTCTTAAATATTGTCTTTCCTCTGCCAACTTCCAATCAGCTTCACTAAGGTCAACTGATAATCCATCTCTATTAAGCTTTTCAACCAGTCTTGGCTCTCCATCTTCCCCTCTTTCAACAGTATATTCTATCCAGTCATTTACCCTTATTCCCCCTACTCCCCCTGTTAACATCTTGTTTGTCATTTTTCTTAAATCAGCCCTTGCTTTCTCTGCTCTTTTTGCCAAATCATCATACTCTGCCGCGTGTTTTTTAAATTCAATTTCCATTTCTTGCAAATCCTGCGAAACAGGAGAGTCAGCAAAACTTGCTTTGTTTCCAAAAAATTCTTGACTATTGCTTAATTTAATAACTGGCGCGGTCAATTCTTGATTTGGTTGGCTTATTATCACTTCTTGGTCAGTTGGTTGTGCATAAATTCCCTGGTAAAGCGAAACATACCCGTCAAGAAGGAAACTTTTGAATTCGCAATAAGAGAAAGCATCCCCTTGTGAGTAACGTGCAGGACAAGTCCCGTCATAACATATCCCGGCGGGCTTGAGCTTGCATCTTTCAGCGCCGTATCTTTCACAATCCGCTTGTGATGGCATTGCGCGTATGGTTACTGTCCTATCATCAGGAACTATTCCTTCTTGAGTACCAACTGCCCCAATGCTTGTGCAAACTGCTTCCCCAACCCCTTTAAAATATCCTAAATTAATTTTGGTTGAAGTTACTGATCCATCAGAGTTAAAAGATTGCAATGGTATTACATAAGGGTCTAAATTTTCAGTGCCATCAGCATTGTAACGAGTGAAATCGGTAACAATTTCAGCGCTTTTTCCAGCACAATCACCATAAGAACTAACACTTCCAGTCATGCCATAATATTCATCCACCCCAATCCTAAGTGACCTATCCTGAGTAACTCCCCCAATTATTGCATAACATAAAGGTTTGTATTCTTCCATCCAAGGAATTGAATAATCCAAGGCAGGTGGTTGGCTAGCCCCAGTTGGATTATTTAAATTGTTTAAACTTGGGCCGCAGTCAGTTGGGCAGGTTAGTGAATTTTCCCCAAAGTCAGTAGCACAAACCCCGTCTCCACAATTTTTTGGAAGGGTGGCGCAACCAAATAAAATAAAAAAAGAAAGTAATAGCAAAATTACTGTTGAGAAGTATTTTAGCATATAAAAATAAACACTTAGGAAATATTTAAACCCGCCTAAGACTTGCTTTTGACGAAAAATCCCTAATTAAGCACAGAATATATGCAGGCAGAATTGCAATAATACTCTTGTGAAATAATTTTTAGTCCAAAAAGAACTGCCATGTTTTTACTTCTTCAGGCATGCCTTTTCTTTTTCGTATTTCTTTTACGGTTGTCATTTGGATTTCTCTTGGAAGTAGTTCATAGCCGTAATACTCTGCTGTCCATACTGCTCTTCCTTGTGTTGCGCCTCTCATTGCGCTTGAAAATCCAATTAGTTCTTTCACTGGTGCTTTTCCAATTATAATTGAAGAGTCTCCTTCTTGTCGCATTTCTGTTATTTGTACTCTTCTTCCGCCTAGTTCTCTTGAGGCTGCGCCCATTTGTTCTTCAGGCACTGTTACTGTTAGCAGTTGTTTTGGTTCGTAAAGAAGTGTTCCTGCCTGGAGCATGCATGCATAAATTCCTCTTGTTATTGCAGGGAGTACTTGTGCTGGGCCTCTGTGGATTGAGTCTTCGTGGAGGGTCGCATCTTCCAGCTCTACTACCACTGCTTGGCATTTTTCTTTAGCCAATGGACCTTCATTCATTGAGTCTTTAAACCCTTGGATTACTAGTTCTCTTATTTCGTGCAAGGCTTGTATTCCCCTTGTTCGATCAATTAGTACGCAATTATTTTCAACAGCCCAAACTCTTTTTGAGGTGTCCGTATCAAATCCAAGTGATTTTAGTTTGTCAACTGTTTCAGCTGATTTTGGCTTTATTTTTCCCACAGGGCTTTCAGCCATTTTTTCGTAAATAGTTTTATCAAGAGGCAGTACTCTCATTTTGAATTTGTTGTGCTTGTTTGCTGATTTTGCTTCCAGTGTTTGTGATTCTTTTTCTATTCCTTCGTGGAAAACAACTATTGGAGAGGATGTTTGTATTTCAATTTTGTAATTATTTGTTATTCTATAAGTGTTAACTTCTAAGTGTAGTTCGCCCATCCCAGATAATAAATGTTCGCCAGTCTCTTGGTTTATTGTTGTCCTTAAGTTAGGGTCTTCTTTAGATAATTTTCGTAAAGCTTCAATTAATTTTGGCAAGTCTTTTGGATTTTTCGCTTCAATTGATACAGTCATTACTGGTTCAGCATTACTCATAAAGCTTTCAAATGTCTTCATTTCCGCTACTGTTGCAATTGTTTCTCCAGCATAAACATCTTTTGCGCCTACTAATGCAGCAATATTTCCTGCTTCTGCTTTTGATATTTGGATAAACTCATTGCCCATGTATAATCCTACTTTTTGTATTTTTACTTCCCTTTTTGAGGATAATAGTTGAATCATGTCTCCTGGCTTTATTGTTCCGGAATATACTCTTCCTGTCGCAACATCTCCAGCGTGTGGATCAACAGACACATCAGTTATTACCATTGCTATTTGACCAGTGGAGTCACACGCAGCCATTGATTTTCCAACAGTTGATTCCATGTCTCCGCCCCAGATTTTTTGTATCCTGTAAGTTTGTGCTTTTACGGGGCTTGGTAAGTGTTCTGCAACCATTTGTAATACTACTTCATGAACTGGGGATAATTTTGCCAGTTCGTCCTGTTTTTCGCTTTTTAAGTAATCATAAACTTGTTTGAAACTTATTCCTGATTTTTGCATGTATGGTGCTGATACGCCCCATTTTCTTTTTGCTGATCCGAATGCAACTGTCCCTTTTTGTATGCTTACTTGCCAGTCCTTTTTGAATTGCTCGGGCGCGTTTCTTTCAATCAATGTGTTTACTTTGCTTATCACTTTAATGAATTTTTCCTGCATTTGGGATTCTGTAGCGTTTAATTCTTTTATAATTCTATCAACTTTATTTATGAACAGCACCGGGCGAACATATTCGCGTAAAGCTTGTCTTATTACTGTTTCAGTTTGAGGCATTACTCCTTCAACTGCATCAACTAATAATATTACTCCGTCAACCGCTCTCATTGCTCTTATTACTTCTCCTGTAAAGTCAACGTGTCCAGGTGTGTCAATTAAATTAACTAAGTACTTGTTATTATTCCACTCAAAACCTAATGAAATGTTTGCTGCATTTATTGTTATTCCTCTTTCCTGCTCCTGGTCTTCATAGTCCATTAGCTGCACTTCACCTGCAAGTTCCTGGTTTATTAGCCCTGCCGCGCCGATTAAAGAGTCTGAGAGAGTGGTTTTTCCATGGTCGATGTGGGCAACGGTTCCGATGTTTCTTATGTTTGCCCTATTGCTCATTAATTGTTCAACTTTCTCAACCATTGCTTCTGTTCGTCCCAATTAAACCACCATTAAAAATTCAATAAAAAAAACTTTTTAAAAAATCACTCTTCATAAACAAATAATTTTAAAAAAACCCAATAAAAAAATTTTAAAAAATCATTTTCCATTAAATAAAAATTTTTAAAAAAAATTTACAAATTACTATAATTAAAAAAATTAATGATTACCCCACATTAACTTTTTTTAATTTTTCACACATTAAACAATTTTCATTGTCAAAAAAATTATCTTGATGCTCTTGCAATTCTCTCAACTTCGTCTTTTCTTTTTATTGCTGAGCTTTTTGCATCATTGTTTGCTGCAGCGATTATTTCCTCTGCTAGCGCCACTTCTGCACTTGTTTTTTTGTTAAATGACCCGCCAAAAGCACCTAAAGCAATATTTTTTATTGCCTCATCAAGCCTTTTTAACGGAGAAACATCAACTGCGAGAGTGTATGCAACTCCACCTCTTTTTATTCTCGTAATGTCTTCCCGAGGAGCAGCGTTTTCAATCGCTTTAACAAAAACCTGTATTGGGTTTTGTTTTGTTTGTTTTTCTATAATAATAAATGCCCTTTCAACTATCTGGACTACTTCAAGTTTTTTTCCGCAGCTTCCCCTTCCCCTGATGAACTTGCCGCTTAATTTTCTTTTTCCCTGACCTGAGCGCATTATTTTATTTGTCAGTCTTTCAACAATGTTTAAGTTTGCTTTTTCAAATCTTCCCCTTGTCTTTCTTCCAAATGAATGAGGGATTATTATAGGGTCAAGGTTTACATACCTCACCATGCTTAAATCTGTTACAATCACATCATTAAAGGACCATTTGTTGAATAATTTGTAGTCCGAGAATTGGCTTTTCTTTTTTACAATTACTGATTTTGATTCTGGCTGGATGGAAGTGTGTGCGCTAATTGGTTTTGCTTCACTTAGAGGTTTCTGCATTTTTGCAGGGGACTTTTTGCCCTCAACAACAGCTTGCTTTTGAGCAGAATTTTTTTCAATAGCAACTGCTTCCTTTGCAACTGTTTCTTTAGCATCAGTTTCTTTTGGTGCTGCGATTTTTTCTTCTATTCCTTTCATTTAACTCAAACTCCAAAAAATTTAAATCCAAAACCCCATATTAAAAATTCATCATAAAAAAAATATTTGCGTTTAGCAATTATCTCTTCGCTTTTTCTTTCTTTCCTGTTCTAAGCATTTCAAGGGCTATGCCATTAACGTGGGTTACGCGGTACTTTACTCCCCATAAATCTCCTTTAGGTCCATTTTGTCCCCCACCAAGCCCTTCAACTATTACTTCATCATGTTCATCAATAAACTTTATTGCGCCGTCATAAGGGGCTAGCGCTGTTAATTCTTTCCCATTCTTTATTAATTGAACTCTTACGCATTTTCTTATTCCTGAATTAGGCTGTTTTGCTTCAACTCCTCTTTTTTGCAGAACTATTCCTTTCCCTTGAGGAGCGCCTTCCAATAAGTCCTTAAATTCATTGTTTCTTGACCTGTTTTTCTTTATGTGCCGCGAGTCTTTCTTTCTCCACTTTTTTCGCTTTTTTTCCTGACTAAAGCCGCTAAACTCGCCGTTGCCCATTTTCATCACTTAAAAAATATGAATAATTTGCCAGGAATTAAACTAGAATTCCTTGCTCACCATGACTAAATCCTCTAGGAAAACATTTTTAAATGCTCATTTAATGCTTATTTTTCCATTATTAAAATAATTCTTATAAAAACATTGGAAAAAAGATGTATCAGGATTTAATGGTTGAAAAATTGTTTTTGGAGGATTCTTACTTAAAAGAATGTGCTGCAAAGGTAGTTGGCATCAACCCTGTTAACCCAAAATTAATCGAGCTTGATAAGACTGTTTTTTATGCCCAAGGGGGCGGCCAGCCAACTGACGCAGGCACGATTACCCAAAATAAGAGCAGCGCAATTTTTAGGGTTTTTTCGGCAAGAAATGAAAGCGGCTCTATTTGGCATGAAGTGGATAAAGAGGGTCTTTGTGTTGGAGACGAAGTTAAGTGCGTTATTGATTGGAATTTGCGTTATAAGCATATGAGGATGCATACTTCAGCGCACATCCTTGCCGCAGTAATTTATCAGTCTACTGGCGCGCTAATTACCGGAAACCAGCTTTCAAGCAACGAATCAAGGATGGATTTTGCTGTCAGAGATTTTGACAGAAATTTTCTTTCGTCAATTGAAAATAAAGCAAATGAGATTATTAATCAGGATTTGCCCATAAATATTTCTTTTGAGGAAAGGGCGCATGCCCTCTCTCGACCTGAATTGTTCCGCTTGAAGGACAAATTGCCAAAAGATATTCCTGTGTTTAGGATTCTTTCAATAGGAAATTTTGATGTTCAGGCTGACGGCGGGACCCATGTTGCAAGCACTAAAGAAGTTGGGAGAATAAAAATAACTGATTTGAAAAACAAGGGCGCAGAGAATAGAAGAATTTATTGGATATTAGAATGATTATTGAAATTAATATCCAAAAATTCCCAAGAAAAAACCAAGTAATCGCCCACTTTTTACAAAGCAAGTTTTATTCGCCAGATACTTTCTTAAACTTTAAACGACACTAAATATATGCACAAAAAATAAAATAAAAAATGAAATAAGCAAGTGGTATTGAATGAATTTCTTTTTATTTCATGGCACTATGGGCAGTTCTAATGAGAATTGGTTTCCTTGGCTGAAAAAAAAGCTTGAGCGGGCAGGGCATGTGGTTATTGCCCTTGATTTTCCCACTCCCCAGGGGCAGGAGCTTGAGATTTGGATGCATTTGTTAAACAAGTACATTGGGAGAATTGACGAGGGAACCATTCTTGTAGGGCACAGTATTGGCTGCGCGTTTATCCTTTCAGTGCTTGAAAGGCTTAATGTAAGGGTCAAGGCGTGCGTGTTTGTTGCGGGTTTTTTGGGACCCCTTGGGATAAAACTTGATGAAATAAATGCGCCTTTTGCCCAAAAAGCATTTAAGTGGAACAAAATTTTTTCCAATTGCGAAAAATTTATTCTCTTCCAGTCGGATAATGACGAATATGTACCGATGGAAAAAGCAACTGAATTAAAGCAGTTGTTAAACGCAGAGCTGATAGTAATAAAAAATGGCGGGCATTTTAATGAAAAAGCCGGATTCACCGAGTTTCCCGAACTATATGACAAGATTAGTGAATTGGTAAAAAAATAATTGTTTGAAATAATTAGGTGATTGGTTGAAAATTTTTCTTTGCAGACATGGCCAAACCACTGGGGATATTGAGGACCGCTATGGCGGAGCCTATGATGATTCGCTTTCAAAAAAAGGGGTTAAAGAATCTAAAGAGCTTGCAAAAAAGCTGCAAGGCCTTGGAATTCAGCTTGTAGTCCATAGTTCGCTTAAGCGGGCTAAAGAAACTGCTCTGATTGTTTCAAAGGAATTGGGTACTGATGTTAAAGAAAAACCGGAATTTTGTGAACGAAATAATTATGGGGTTTTAACAGGGTTAAAAAAGACTGAAGCAATAGAGAGATTCCCAAAAGAAGTAGCCAAGCTTAAAATTAATCCAATTCGGCACGAGATCACTGGTTCTGAAAATTATGATGTTTTCAAAAAAAGAGTTCTTGACATATTTTTGCACATTAGCAAGTGCAAGCATCACTCTATTGTGGCGATTATTACCCATGGCGGGCCGATTAGATGCATTGTTCGTGAACTCTTAAAACTTGGCGAGATAAAAAACATTGAAGATTGCGCAATCCTTGAAATTGAATCAACTGAAAACTGCTTTTCTCTTGTTGCGGTTGATGGAATAGAATTAGCAAATCCATTGGAATAAATCTATTTAATTTACCATAATTTCAATTATTTTATTAAGAATTTAATTAATTTAATTTATTACCAGTTCAAGCCCGTAATTTCTTTTTATTAATTCTTTTACTCTTTTTATTCTTGGATTGTTGCGGTATGCTTTGGCCTTGTTTTGGGCATCAAGCATAACTATTACTTTGTCATTGGTTTTTCTTGCAGTCACATAATCTATTTCCAATGCTTTTGCAAAAACATCTTCCGCTTTTTCGTGCAGTGGAATGAATTCAACCCTTTTGTTTAATTTTTCCTGAAATTTTTTTATGTTAGCCGCTTTTTTGCCAATAGCTTTGCCCATGTCGGTGTCTTTAACCAAAAATGACACTAACTGACCTTCAACCAGACAGTCTTTTGCGCTTACTCCTGAAAGTTTTTCAAGCGCAGTAATCAAAAGTATTTCATCCATTGATAGCTTCATTTTTTACACCTTAATTTTACTTTTAATTTAATAATTTTTTATTTTGATTTTTTTCTTGTTCATCGTCATTTTGCTCTTTTTATTAGTGTTTTTACTTTGATTAGAATCATAGTTAATTTTTTGATTTTTATTCTAGTTCAAGCGCTTTGCTTTTTCCTTCGTCAAGTATAAGCATTGTGGATATTACAAATGGCTTCCCGCATGCTCTGCCCAAGACCAGTCCTGAATCAGGGTATTCATAGAATTTTTTTTCTTCAACTTTTGCAAGTTGTTTTATTACTTCTTTTTCATTAATTGGCAGGTTTTTTGTAACTATTACTAATTTTCCTTCCCCGGCCAAAATTTTTTTCTGTGTTTCCCTAAGACCAAAAGCAACTTTTCCAGTATCAACCGCTCTTCTTATTTCTTTGTTTGCATCAACAACCATTAAATTCACCTTTTGAAAAATATGATCCTTAAAAAAAGCATTTTAGAACGAGTAACAAATTTGCCTTACTCCGCTCTAAACAGCTTCTCAAGGCTTTAAAAATTCATTCGCCACAAAGGCTTTTAAACCACTGTTTTGCACCTTATTTCACAAGTAATTCAACATTTCCTGTGCCTACTTTTATTGGCTGGCCCACAATGATGTTTTCTACAACGCCTGTAAGGTTTTCTTTTTCTCCCTTAAACGCTGCTTCCAACAAGTGTTTTGTTGTTTCTTCAAACGCTGCTCTTGCAAATGGAGATGCTTTTCCTTTTGTTATTCCTGTCCTCACTATTCCCTTTACTTCGCCTGAGAAAGTCATTAAGTCGCTTAGTAGCATTATGTGCCTCACGTCAACTTTAATTCCGTTATCGTCAAGCACTTTTTTTAATTCGGTTAATACTAATTGTCTTCCAGCTTCTATTCCAAGTACTTTTGAGGTTTCTATTATGTCGTTAGTGAATACTCGTTCTTTGTCCACTTCATCAAGCTTTAGAACTGATTTTAAGTTGCTTCCGCTTGTTTTAATCAAGTATTCATCTTGCTCTTTTACTATAAGTGTTTTTTGTATTCCTTTAACTCCATGTACTTTTTCATCAAGCAGTCTTAAGAGTTCTTTTCTTATTTTCAAATATTCTGATTTTTTTTCAAGTGCGAAATGAACTGTAGCATCCCTATAAATTGCTTTAAATTCTTTTAATCCTTTTTTCAGCATTTCAGCTATTTCATCCGTCTTTAACCCCAGGGGCTTTGTTTTTTCAGTGATTATTTCTACTGCTACTTTCATATTTTCAAGATCTTCATTTATTTTAACAACATCGCTTACTCTCACATCAATTAAGGTTTTGGCGAATTTTTCCGCCTTGTCCTTGTCTTTTTTAAATTCCGGCTGCAAGTATATTGTCATCGTAGGGTATTTTGCTTTGCTTCTTCCATCAACTATTTCTTCCACTCTTTGTATTCCGCTTCCTACTGAAACTTCTGCAGCTCCCGCAAAGTGTTTTGTTCTTAGGGTTAATTGTGTTCCTGGTTCTCCTAAAGATTGCGCCGCAACTATCCCTACTGCTTCTCCCGGTTCAACTATTAATTGGTCGTATTTTCCTTTTACCACATCAGCTAGTTTGTCTGCCTGACTTTTTGATAATTTGTAAACTTCAGCTATTGCAACAATTTCTTCAACCAGTTTTTTTGGCAGTGCCACTTGTTCCCAGTTTCTTTCCTTTTCTTCGTATACTTTTTCGCCTTCTATTTCCTCTTCTTCTTCTAACCCGGCATCAATTTCAGCAACTTTTCTTTTTTTCTTGGCTGATTTTATTTCTTCTTTTTCGGCGCCTTTTTCAGCTGTTTCTTCCAGTTTTGCCTCTTCTTCCTCAACTTCTTCTACTTCTTCTTCAGTAACATCTTCTTCGTCCACGTCTTCTTCAACAGCTTCTTCAACAACTTCTTCTCTTTCTTCACTCATGTTATATCGCCTCAGCCAAGAATTAACTAGTTTATTTCTCCCTTGCCTTTTAATTTTTTGTATTCTTCCTTAACGTCCACGCTTGTTCCGCTTTTGGTGTTTTTAGGGAACACCCCATCTTCTCCGTATTGATATTGTACAAGCATGTTTGCCGCAGTCCTTACTGTTCCGTCCGGTGCTGCCACCAAGTCTTTTAATGAGTTTGCCAGTCTTCTGTAAAGGTATCCTGAAACTTTTGTTGATACTCCTGTGTCAACTTCTCCCTGTCTTCCACCCATTGCGTGGTAAAAGTATTCTTTTGAGTTCATTCCATCAAGGAAGTTTGATCTTATGAATCCGCCTGCAAGCAGCCCAACATCTCCTTTTTCGTTTGATGTTATTAGTCTTTTTTCAAATCCTTTTTTTGGCCTTCCTTCTCTTACGCTTGCCTGTCCCCAGAATCCTGCTATATTCATCAGGTTTATTGAGCTTCCCCTTGATTTTGCAAGAATCATTGAAATTGTGTTTAGTATTATTTCTTCGCCTATGACAAAGTCAAGTTTTTCTTTCATTATTGCTTTTTCGGCTTTTTCCTTTATTTCCCCTGCAAGCCTTACCATATATAATTCAAAGCTTTCATCAATTGTTCTTCCAGGAATTATTTCAAGAGTTCCTTTTTTGTATTCCTCCACAAGTGCTTCTGCTTTTTTCATTGCGTCTGAAATCAGTCTTTTCTTGAGGTCTTCTATGTCGTCGCTTACTTCATATTCCGAGAGGGATGCTGTCATTCCTTTTTCCGTCAGCAAGTATGAGGTAATCATGTTTATTCCCCTGTAGAACTCTTCAGTAACTGTACTTGGATATTCTCTCGCAAGCGTGTCCACTAATTTTCCTTTGCCTTCACTTAGAGCTGAGGAGTCAATTACTCCCGAAACAAGTTTTCCATTTTCTATTTTCACTTTAGCCATCATTTTTTCTATTATTGGCGAATCCTGCGGTGCATGCCCAGCATCTTTGAATACTTTGCTTGTGTATGAATCAAATTCCAAATTCAAGTCGCTTGGCAAGAGTTGTGAGAAAATTAATTTTCCCGAATACATTTTGCCTTCATCCGGTTTTGGCAATTCTGTTTTTCCGATTGAGTAAAGCAATTGCATTGCTTCTTCTTTTGAAAATTTTGTCTGGGGTATTGTTAGAGTAAAGCATCCGCTTACTCCGTCTTCTTTTGGGGCTATCACTGGAGCGCCGTATCTTGCCGAAATTATGTGGTCCCTTACCATCATTAGTTTTTTTGCTTCCGCTTTTCCTTCTTCTGTTTGCGGCACATGGCAGTTCATTTCGTCCCCATCAAAGTCAGCATTGTATGGCGGGCAAACGATTGGATTTATCCTAAAGACTTTTCCAGGCATTATTCTTGCAGTGTGTGCCATCATTGAGATTCTGTGCAATGAGGGCTGCCTGTTGAATAAAACTACATCCCCATTTTCAAGGTTTCTTTCAACCCTATAACCTATATCAACTTCTTTTGATATTTCTTCCCTATTTTCAATTGTTACTTTTCTTCTTGTTCCATTTGGTCTTATTATATAAACCGTTTTGTCGGTTTTTTCAATCATTTTTTTCACTGTTTCAAGGTTCCATTCGGTAACAAACTCTGGAACTGTGAGTTCCTTTGCCGCTTCTTCTGGAACACCTAATTCTGAAATTGAAATGTAAGGGTCTGGAACTATTGTTGATCTTGCCGCATGGTTTACCCTTTTACCTGTTAAGTTATACCTAAATCTTCCTTTTTTTCCTTTTAATCTTTGGATTATTGTTCTTAATGGCCGACCGCTTCTGTGTTTTGCAGGCGGAACTCCGGCAGTGTTATTGTCAAAGTATGTCGTCACATGGTATTGCAATAAGTCCCACAAATCTTCAATTATCAACTGAGGCGCTCCTGCTTCAATATTGTCCTTTAGCCTGTTGTTGATTCTTATTATATCAACCAGTTTGTGCGTTAAATCATCCTCAGATTTTATTCCCGTTTCAAGCGTAATGCTCGGTCTTATTGTAATTGGGGGAACCTGTAATGTTGTTAGAATAAACCATTCTGGTTTTATTCTGGTGGTGTCATATCCGCATAATCTTAAATGGTCTT
>CAZIPK010000009.1:0-14954 GCA_964541135.1 uncultured archaeon
CTATAATAAAAGCCACTCCAAAAGGCCTTAAGCCCCCATATTGGGTAAAAGCCTGTTTTGTTTCGGCAATCTCCTTTGCCATTACTTCAACTTGAATATTTTCAGAAAAAACCATTTTGTTGTCCTGTGCCTGTCTTCGTGAAATACCAACAAGTCGCCTAGCATCCCCTACAAGTCCTGCAGAAACAACTGCAATATTTTCATCAATCTTAAATATTTTTTCAATAGACTCTGGAATCACCAACTTGCTTTGAATGCTCTTATCAGCCGCAAGAATAACCCCTTCAGAATAAACAACTCCAACGCCTGTTGTGCCTTGCTCAACAATTTTTGAAGCATACTCTACCTGATAAAGCCTGCCGTCAGGCGAAAACATAGTAGCCGCCTTATCATACGCAGGAACCTTGGAATTCTGAACCGGATACATCAAACCACCCAAATATTTTAATTAATTAAAAACTATTATCTTTTTCATCAATTTTATTTATAAAGAAATCGCTAAAAGCGCTTCAACAAAGCGCCAGCTTTCCAAATCAATTACAACATAATACAATAAAAGAATGTTTTTAAACCCTAGCAAAGCGGGTAAAAAATGGGTTTTCACACCAAAAATAAACCTAAATTAACCATTTAACCAACTAAACGCATTAAATAATTAGCTAATTTTAGCGTATTCTTTGAGTGTTTTTATCGTGCCTGAAGTTAAGAGCGGGTTTAGGATTACTTTTTTGTTCCTGATTTTTTCAATAAAAGCAGTTCCTGCGATTAATTCTGTTTCCTTTCCCCTAGCGCACTTAATTACCGCCTTGTTTTCCTTAAATAAAACAATTTTTGGGTTAATTTCTGCAAGGCCCTTTGAACCAAAAAAAGAAAGCAAATCAATCCAAAACCCAAAATAAAAATCCTTCTCATTAACACTAGCATTAAGCACTTCAAATAAAATGTAGCGCTTACGCTCCCTCTTTGACAAAGGCGTAATTGTTTTCTTCACTTTTTCAATCTTCATAAAAAAACCTTTCATCCACAAAATATTTTGATTTTTAATTAATTACTGAATTAATCATTAGAGAAAAAACCCGCCTGCACAAAATAACTTATGGTAATTCATCCCCTAAATATTTCTCCGCTAATTCCCTTGGGAGCCCAAGGATTATTGCTAAAGCTTCCCTGGTTTTTTTTGGCTTTAAGTGAAGAGGATCCTTACAGCCTGAAGCCACAATGAATTTTGTTTTCTTAATCCTGCAATAATTCACCGCCTCAATATAATTCTTCCAGTACTGGTGGCGTTCAAAGGAATTTGCCTTCAACAAGTCCTCCATCATTAAAACCACAATGGAGTTATTATCAGCAAGTTTTTTTGCCAAGCCTAAATCAAAAAATTGCTTTGTGTTTGAGGGCTGGAGCAAAAAATCCGCCTTAATCTTAACAGCAAATTCGTTATCCTTAATGCTTCCGCCAAAAACCGCCTTCTTTTTGCCCGAAAGTTTTTGCAAATCAGTTTTATCATTAACCAAGTAGCAAGGAATTAGATTATTTTGTTTCGCCACTTTCTCGTCTCTTTCATTCTCAACGAGCACAACTACATTTTCCTTAAAGTAACTAGCAACAGCCAACAGCTCTTTGAGCGGCTGGGTGTAAACAACATCCATAAAAATAATTAACTAACATTCCAATTTCAACTAATATCCCAATTAACTCAATTACTCTATTAAACCCAAAACCATTTTATTCAAAAAAAAATTATCCAAATCTATGATCCAAACTCTCTTTGTATCTTGATTTTCTCTTATTCTTTAAATTGGTTAATCTATTTACCCTTCCAGCGAAAGTTTTTCCTCTCTCAGCCCTTCCCTTCTGACCCTTAACGAGCCACTTTAAATTCTTGTCTGATACGATTGTTGAAGCAGTTCTGTCAGCCAACACAACTTCAAAATAATGCCACTGCCCATCTTCAGCAACCTTATAAGAGCCAAGTGCTTCAGCATTCTCAAATTTTTTTGAGGCTTTTTGTTCAGCCATTGCCTGGGTGCTTATCCTTCTTGATAATTTTGCTTTCCCCTGCCTTTTTGGCCTTCGTTTGTTTTTCGGCCTCTGCCTTATTCCAGTGCCTTTTCTTACTCTTACTCTTGCAACAAAAACGCCCTGTTTGGCCTTATAGCCAACGCTTCTCGCAGAAACAAGGTTAGTCGGGCGCTCTACCTTAACAACAGCTTCCCCGCTATTTCTGTACTCAATCCCGCGCTTACGCATGATTAAAGCATAATCATAATTATTGTCACTAACGCCCTTCCACTCGTTTTGAAAAGCCTGTTTTATGTACTTTGATGCACCCAAAAAAACTCACCAGAATAAAATCAAAACCATTTAAACTAATTAAACCCTTAAACTTATTAAATAATTTAAAACCAATAAAAAATTAAAACCAATTAAACTAATCCTTATTTTTAATTAAATTTAACAAAAATTACTGCTCAAAAATACTTATTTTCACTTAATTAAGCAAATAACCATGTTATAATTAAGAATGCAAAAAAAGCATTTATAAAGCTAATGTTTTGGCAAGAAAAATTACCTTCTTCTACTTGCAACTCTTTGGTCTCCCGGGTTTCTTGACCCAGCAATCCTAGTAGTTATTTTTGGGGCAGTACTTGAAGCAGTTCCAATAACCCTTTTTGCAATAACCCTTCCAAGCCTTGCTCTAAGTGTAGTTGCGTCATTTCTTTGAAGCAATACACTATTTCCAAGGTTTCTTCTCCCCTGTTTAGGATTAGTTTTTGGGCCAGTAGCCCCCCCTTTTCTTCTCCTTATTTCCTTGATCCGAACCGGCGGCTCCATTCTTAAAACACTAAATAACTTTAAGCTTTGCCTTATATAAAACTTTCTTATGGGGTTAAGCACTAAAGCAAATAAAGGCGCAATAAGTTCGGCAAAAAAGTGTGACAAGTGCGAAAAGCAATCAGCAATATTGTTAGCCTACGGACCGCATTATTTCTGCGAGAATCATTTCGCACAATTTTTTGAGTCCAGGTTTAGAAAAACCATTAGAAAATACAAATTATTCAAGCCAAAAGAAAAAATTTTAGTTGCCCTAAGTGGAGGAAAAGACTCCACAGTTCTCTTGCATTTATTAAAAAAATTTTATTCCAAAAGCAATATTATTGAAGCACTAATAATTGATGAGGGAGTCAAGGGTTATCGCGACAAATCAGTTAGTGTAGCGGTAAAGAATTGCAAAGAGTTGGGAGTTAAATACACCATAGTTTCTTTTAAGAAAGAATTTGGAATAACTAACGATTTGTTAATGCCTTTACTTGAAAAAAACCCCAAGCTTGGCGGAACATGTGCTTTTTGCGGAACAATGAGAAGAAACATAATGAATCGTTACGCAAAAATCATAAAAGCCAATAAGCTTGCAACGGGCCACAATTTGGATGATGAGGTCCAAAGCTTTGTAATGAATGTATTCAACAATGATTTTGAGAGAATGAAAAGAATGAGCGCAACTAGCGGAGTAGTGGAACATGAGGGGTTTGTTAAAAGGATAAAACCCTTGTACGAAACTCCTGAAAAGGAAATAATTGCTTATTGTGCTTTTAAAGAAATAAAGCACTACTCTGAAGAATGCTGCCCATACAGCTATATGGCAAAAAGAAACGAATATAGAGAAATGCTTAACCACTTTGAGGGAAGGTTTCCAGGAACAGAGTACTCCATTTTAAGGTTTAATGAAAACTTACGCAAATTTATTCTCCCAAAAGAAAGTGAAATTACAACCCTGGAAAAAAAGCTTTTAAAATGCGCAAACTGCGGCGAACCAACCGAAAAAGAATTATGCAAAACCTGCGAAATGGTGCAAACATTAAAAAAAGAGGCGAAAGGAAAAATTTACCGAAAATACAAAAACCAAAAAGAAAAAACTCCCGAGCCCCCAAATAAAAAATACGCAAAAAAACTTACTTGCTTGTCAACAAAAATGAGTAAAAATTAACAAAAACGAGTAAAAAAAATAACTAAATTAATTGCAAAAATAAATAAGAAAAAATGATTAATTTAAAAAAATTATCCTACTTATTTTTCAAAGCTTCCTCAAGCCTTGAAGAGAATTCCTTCTCAAATTTTGTCAGTTCCTCAATTTTTGCGTCAATTGCAAGGGTTTTTTCCTGTAATGCTCTGTCAGCAACAATGCTCTTCTCGTTTAACTCTTCAACTGCTGAATTAATCTGAGAGAGGCTTTGCTGCATGTTGGTTAAAAACTGGCGCCTAAACTCGTCAAGCACTTGTATTTTTTGTTCAAGCATTTCCGGAGAAATCTTTTTGCTTACCGTCTGGAGCCGGTTTAGTTCAACCTCAAGATTTGCAATCAACTCATCCGCTCTTTGGATGGTTAATTGTTCAATTTTTTGTTCCGCCTGGGCAAGCATCCCTTCAGCAATATTTCTTTCAAGCTCAAGAGCCTTGCTTATTCTTTGATCCATTTGAACCAAGTGTGTTGATGCAGTATCTAAAAAAGCCTGTGCGCTTGATTTGACTTTAATCATCTCAGAATTCATTTCAATAATCAGCTGGGACTTTGATTTTTTCGCCTCTTCAAGCGTTTTTTCGACCTGCTTAAGCGCCAAGTCCTGTTGCGCCCTTGAAGCATCAATCGCCATAATGCTTTCGCTTAACTGCTTGTTATGCTGCTTAAGTTCGGCAATTTTGGCATCAATTATGAAAACAATTTCCCTCTGTTTCTCTTCTAAGGAAGCACGGTTGCTTGAGGCAATGAGCTCTTTTTGGGAATCCATCAAAACCTTAAACTGGTAAAGCTCTTTTCTTATTGCTTCCTCGACTTTTTGGGTTAATTCTGAATCAATGTCCTCCTTTATCCTCTTCATTTCGGAAAGCTTTGTGTTTACTGCAACAACAATCCCCTTTTTCCACATTTCCTCATAACCTGGAGTCACTTCATCAGGCAATGCGTCCCTTTTTTTTGGTTTTTCATAAGCCCCCGTCTTGGCTTCAACCACTTTATTTGAAGGGCTTTGAATAATCGTTTCAGTTTCCAATCCAGCAATCTCTTTCTTTTCACCAAGTTCTTTTTTTTCAGCAATTTCTTTTCTTTGGGAATTTTCTGTTGCATTATCCTTTTTGGCAGACTCATTTTTCGACAATAACGCGATTGCCTCGTCAACAACCGATTTGTTTCGCTCCTCATCAACGCTTGATTTTTTTGAAGCATCATCAAAAGGCTTATTTTTATCAGTAATTGTGCTGGTTTTTTTTGAATCCCCCGCCGCAAACCTCGGCTTGTTGATTAACGATTCTATGGATTGTTCCTGGCTTTTTGAATCAACTTTTTGCTCTTCACTTTTTTTCTTTTCCAAAACTTCACTCCCAGTTTTTTTTGGCCACGCAGCAGCCAAAACCGGCTTTTGGTCGAAAGATTTTTGCCCGTCACTATCCCCAATAAAGATTTTTTCACCAGGGGTTTTAGTCATAGCTGAAGCAGAAGACGACCCTTTTTCCGCCAAAGGGATTTGTTCGGCAATCTGGTCCTGCATAGGGACTTTATCCAAAGACGCATCATAAAGTTTTCGTTCCTTATTAACCAAGGGGACCTCATTGGGTTGAGTGGTATTAGCCAGATTTCCCCCTTCCTTTTCAAAAGCGCTAACCGCGGGCTTCTTAGCCTCCTCAATCAGTGCTAATGCCTCTTCTTCGCTTAAGCCAACATCATACAAATTTTCAATAATCTCCCTATCTGGCATCCCCAACGCAAGCAATTTTTGTATTGACTCAAGAACCGTTGTCCGCTTATCCATCAAACCACACAAATCCAATGACTAGTTATTCATGGTAATTTGGGAATAAAAAACTTAATGTTTAAAAAAAAGCCCAAAAAAACAAAAATAAAAAAAAGCATTAATGATTAAACCATAAAAGGATTGAATAAGGAAAGGCAAATTATCAGTTCCAAAAATTAATTCAAAAAAAATAATTTTTGGGAAAAAATAATTCACGCCCGGCCAAAATCACGCAAAATTTAAGGCGAGATTAAAATTACGCTATCTCCCCTAACCATTACCTTTCCGTACTTGGTTTTTATTTCATTATCCACTATTTGCGAAGCGTTCTCTAAGTGCAGATTCATATGCACATCAAAAGCCTTCAGCGTGCCTCTTACTTGATGATTGCCCTTTAAGACAACCAGTACTTCCTTCTCCAATGCTTCGTTTAACAAATCAAACGGCCTATTACTCATAGAAAACACCTCACTTTTTCTTAAAAAATGAAAACAGCCTTGAAAACAAACCAGCTTTTTTTCCAGTCTGCTGTTCACTTGCCTTCAATCCCAAAAGCCTTGAAGCTATTTTTGTAATCTCCACTGAAGCAGGGCAATCAGGTTTTCTCACTATTACGGGAGAAACTTTTGCCTGCATAAAGCTCTTCCGCACTTCAGGATCATAAGGAACTGAACCATAAATTGGTAATTCTAGCATATTAGCTATATCATTCTTGCTAATCTCTCCATTCTCATTCATAACAAAATTAATAATACAACCCATCACCTTGGATCCAAGTCTCTGCGCTACAAGTTTTGTCTTCAACGCGTCAGCAATTGCGGGCGAAGTCGGCATGGTGACCATTATTGTTTCCTGCGAAGCGCTAAAAGCGCTTAAAACATTCTTTTCAATCCCCGCAGCAAGGTCAAGCAAAATAAAATCATACTCTTCGCTTACCTGGGAAACAATGCTGCTAAGCCTCTCACTGTCAACCCTCTTGTAATTATCCAGACTCAATCCAGAAGGAATGAACTTAAGCCCCATCGGCCCGTCATAAATCGCATCATGCACCTTTGCTTCCCCAAGCAAAACGTCATGCAAAGTAATCGGCGAGGACTGCATTCCAAGAATAAGAGAGAGGTTCGCCATGGCAACATCAGCATCAATAAGCAAAACTTTTTTCCCAAGCTTTGACAAAGCAATACCCAAATTAGCAGTAATAGTCGTTTTCCCTGTGCCACCCTTGCCCGAAGCAATAGCAATAACCCTAGCCATTTAATTCACCAAATAATCAAACAAAATCAAGAATAAAAAACTACTCCTTTGACAAAAAAACCAATTAAACTGCAAAAAATTAATAATTGCCCAAAATTAATTAATTAAAATTAAAAATACCCTATTTCAAATAAAAAAAACCTTTTAATAATTAAAAAATACTCCCCTTCTAACTAAAAAAAAACATCCCCCCGCTAATTAAAAAAAATTAACTGAATAAAAAAAATTTTACGCTTTTTGCGCCAAGCGCTTCTTTTCAAAATTCGCGCTTCTATTTGCCTCAAGCAGGGAATTAAGCTCAAAAGCAATCGCCCTTAACTCAATATTTGATAACTCGCTTCCAGCCCTCACAATAAAAACCTTTTTTTCTAGCGGGAAAAGCATAAACCAATGCCCATTACGCTTGATTAACACCGATTCCGAATCAGGTAATTCGCTTTTAATATAAGAAAGCATGGCAGTACCCATGATGCCATCAGTGTGCCCGTTGCCCTCGCTTGAAACAACAACACTCCCATCAAGATTAGTAACCAAAAAAGAATCAACCAAGTGCTTGCGCTTTAGAATCTCCAAATTTTCTTCAAAATCCTGTGAATAAACATACTTATGCTTTGACAAAAAATCTTTTAGAAACTCTATTTGAGAAACAGGCTTTGAAGTATCATCATCCAAAACGCGGAGCGCAAACTTCCTAAGGACACGAACTACCATTTAACTCACCAGTTACATCAATTCGCCCAAACCATAAGCTTCAAGCGCGCTTTTTTCAGTTGGAAGCCTATAAAACTTGGGTGAAAAGGCAGAAGGAATCATTCTTGGAAGATCTTTTAAATCTATTTTATTGGCTAATAAAAGCTTTTCATCAAAAGCATTAATCAAATCAATTTGGCTGCGAGTCAGCATAATGCAATGAAAAAAACCAAGCCCCTTGGTTTGGTTTAGGAAAAATTCCATTGCTTTATCCCCCTTTAAGGTTTGTTCAAGTGCCAAGCACTCCACAATACAGGAAACAAGCTCCCCTTCCCTGAAAAAAACCACTCCCTCTTCAATAAAATGCCCCCTCACCGTCAAAATAATGTACCCGCTAAAGCGATTTTGGGACAATTCCACCGCCTTTGACGCAAAATCAAAAGGCACATCCCCCTTACTAACAACCTCTCCAATAGGAAAATTCACTCAAAACCACCAACATTAAACCAAAAAAATAATTTCAATAAAACTAATTTTTTATTTTAAAAACTTTTAAGAAAACCTTTTAATCATTTAAAAATAAGCAAAAACAAGTATTTATTATTACTTATTAACAAAAAAGCTGATTATGAAAGAGTTAGAAACGCTTAAAGAAGAGCTTTACTCGCTAAAAAACCCTAAAAGAGCCGAAAGTTCAAAACGGTTCTTTAAAACAGGAACTGGGGATTATGGGGAAGGGGATGAATTTATCGGAATTGATACAAAAACAATGCGGTCACTTTCCAAAAAATATCAAAACTTAACACTTAACGAAATTGAGGAATTAATTCACTCAAAAATCCATGAAGAAAGGCAATGCGCATTATTCATTTTGGTTGAAAAATACAAGAACAAAAAAACTGGGGAAGAAGAGAAACGCGAAATTAAGGATTTTTACCTCAAAAACCGCTTTCAAATCAATAACTGGGATTTGGTGGATTTAAGCGCACATTATATTCTGGGCGAGTGGCTCTTTAACCACAATAAAGAGAAAAAAATTCTTTACGAAATGGCGAATTCTACAAACTTGTGGGAAAAAAGAATCTCAATAATTACCACTTATTACTTTATCAGGCAAAATGACTTCACTGACACGCTAAAAATTTCCAAAATCCTTCTAAACGACAAGCACGACTTAATTCACAAAGCGGTTGGGTGGATGCTAAGAGAAGTGGGAAACAGAAAACTGCAAATTGAGGAAGAATTCCTCAAAAAGCATTACAAAAAAATGCCCCGCACCATGCTAAGATACGCTATTGAAAAATTTGAGGAAGAAAAAAGGAAAAAATACCTCAAAGGGGAAATTTAAGGAAAAAAGTTAGAAATATTTGAAAGAAAAGGTTCAAGGCAACAAAATACCTCTTGCTTAAAATAATTTCTTAAACTATTAACTTTTTAGCCCCCCCCAAAAACCTAATTTAAGTTAAAAGTCAGTTATTTGAAGCAGAAGTTGTTGGCGGCTTTGCGGCAAGAATCAATTGTCTTATTATGATAACCATTACTATCACAGTATAAATTGAAAACAGATTAAAAACAATTGACGAAACAAAAATCGCTAAAAGAACAATTATTATTGTTATAGCTATTATTGTTGAAGAATCAATATCAACATACCTTGAATTTTCCCCCAAAAAATTTTTCTTGACTCTTGACTCGTAAGAAAAACTTGATTCTCTCTTTGTTCGCTTCATGAAAGCCATTTCTATTGCAGTTGCCATAAACCCCGTCAGCATTAATCCAAAAACAAGGCTATTTATCACCACCACAACAAAATCCGTTTGAAAATTCAAAACTAAAAAAGTTGAAGCAGCAAGTATTCCAAGTATCACAAAATTGCTTAACAAATTCCAATAATAAAACCCTGCTTTCTGCCCTATTGTCAAGCGTTTTTTTGTAAAAACATTAATTAAAACTTTTGCTGTCTGCCAAAGCATAAATAACAAAATAATATAAACCCCGCTTCCCAAAATAAAAAAGCTTTCTTTTATTAGTGCAATAAATACAAACCAAACAAGCAAAGTATCTATCAATAATTTTTCTTCAGTTACTTTGTCAAGCAAATGTTCCCTCTCAATAAGAACAAAAACTAATAATAATGCCCACAAGAAATAAATAGAATACGCAATTGTCCAATAACCCCATTCAAAGAAAATAAAATAACCTGTAATAAGCAAAGCAATAAATCCAGCAATTCCAAAAACAATAGTTACTGGCTTAACATCCTTAATTGCTGCCCTTAAAACTTGAAAATAAATGCCAATAGCAACACAAAGAAAAAAAACAAAACTCAAATCCATGCAATAACATTAAACAACCCAATATTTAAAATTCTCTACAAACAACAAAAGCCCAAAAAATCCCTCAAAAACTCACTTTTTTAAACCCTAACAAGCCTCTTCTTTTTATCAAAACTTATTGATGGTGGGAAGAATGGTTGACGAAAAGAAATTTGAACAAGCAGGATCACTAAAACCAGGTCACTTGGTGCTGATTGACGGGGAAGTGTGCCAAGTAAAGAGTGTTGAAAAATCAAAGCCGGGCAAACACGGAGCGGCAAAAGCAAGAATAACAGCATTTAATATTTTCACGGGGCAAAAAAGAGGATTACTAAAAGGAACTGACGGCGAAGTAGAAGTCCCAATAGTGCCAAAATCCGACGCAACAGTAGTTGCAATCCTTGGAGACGCAATTCAAATAATGGATAAAACCAGTTATGAAACATTTGAAGCGCCAAAACCAAGCGCGGATTCTGAAATTCCACAGCTAAAATCAGGGGACGAAGTAGAGTACCAAAAATACGGCAACGCGGTAAAAATAGTAAGAAAAAGGTAAAAAAAAATTCAATAATAAAATTCTAATTATTGTTTGGGGGAGACGAGTTCCCCCAATCAAAACAAAACATCAATACAAATTTTTTTTTAAATAAATTAAAAACAATTTCCAAAACTAATTTCTTTTGCCTAATTTAATCAGCCGCCCAAGCTTAATTCATTCCCTTCCAGAATATCGCCCAGAAGAAAGCACTTTTGCCTTTAAATTTTTTCTCCCGGCAATAAAATCCGCAGGAATATTTTCACCAAGCCATTTTTTTCCATAAATAATCTGGAAAGGAAATTTTTCTCCACTTGCAAACATCTGCTTGCCTTCTCCCCCTGAATTAATAAGTCGTTCTTTAAACTCTTCAACATCCCAAGTAAATGGTCCAACTTCAGTTCCGTGCGACATGGCTAAACCAAAGTGCTTTCCAACAGCATTTGCGCGGGTACTAAAATTATTTACTGCGTTATGAACCCCGCTCACAGTCCCGTCAACAGTTCCCGTCTTTTTAAAAAAATCCCCTGCCAAACCAACAAGGTCAACCACTACAATAACATCAAGATCGCTTGAGGACCAGGATTTTCTTAACCCTTGTTGGGCACTACCAAACAAAAGAACTGCTTTAAGGCGCCGGCCAAAAACTTTCTTCGCCCTTGGAAGAAGAAATCTCCTAACTGCCCCCTCCCTTAAAAGAGATTCCCTAACCAAATGGCTATACTTGGCATTGCCATAAGTTTTGGAGAAAAAACGTAGTCGCCTATCATGAATAGATTCCAAGGCCTTTCTTTTTCCTACTTTGCTGTCTGGTTTTCTACCTGGTTTCATAAAATAATACTACAAAGCAAATTAATTAACTTTTCCAATCACTGTTTTATTATGCAAAAACAAACTATCATTCAAAGGCAAAAAACTAAATCTAAAGGTAATGAAACAAAAAAAGCACTCTTATTGATTTCGGGGGGAATTGACAGCCCCGTGGCAGGAAAATTACTGCAGGAAAAAGGATTTGAATTAGAAGCTATTCACTTTTCTCAAAAACCCTTCACTGATGATTCTCCGGAAAAAAAATGCATTAAATTATGCAAAGCGCTAGGAATAAAGGAATTAATTGTGGTTGAGGCAGGAGAAGCGTTAAAAGAAATTTCTGATAAAACTTACCAAGAATACTATTTTGTGCTGATGAAACGCCTAATGATGCGGGTCAGCGAAAAAATTGCGGAACAAAAAAAAATTAGTTTCCTTGCAACGGGAGAAAGCATAGGGCAAGTAAGCTCCCAAACCATAAGCAACCTAAACACAATAAACCTTTCAGCAAAAATGCAAATACTGCGCCCGCTCCTCTTCAAAAATAAGCAAGAAATAATTGATTTAAGCAAAAAATTTAGTTACTATGAGGATTCGATGGGAAAAGAAGCGTGCGATGTACTGGCAATTGGCAGGCCAAAAACAAGAACAAACATAAACGAAATAGAAAAAGAAGAAGAAAAGTGCGACATCGAAACACTAGTGGAAGAAATTAAAAAAAATATCACTACCAAAAAAACCGGCTAAAATACACTCCTGCCCAAAATTGTCCAAATAACAAGGTTTTTATATCAAAAAAACATATTCCTTAAGGGGGTAATTTAATGGTTTCAAAAAAGAAAAAACCAGCTCGAAAGAGAGCAGCACGAGTAGCAAAACCGGTTGAAAGAGAAGAAAGACCAAGAGAGACAATAGCACAAGCAAAAAGAGAAACAAAAGATGATTTAGACAGCCACAAGTTTGCTACAATGAGCGGCGGAATATTCGTACTATTCATGATAATGGTAGTCGGAGTATTCACAATATTCATTGTAATAAATCAGGCACTTTCAATGGGCGGACTAGTGTTAAGCATTATAGAGTTAGTACTTTCAGCAATCATCGCATTTTCATTTACTGCATTCATGTTTGGCCACGGAAAACACTATCGGCCTTCATTCATGCTTAGTCTAATTGCGTTGGTATTCCTGTCAGTCGGAGTGTATGCAATCGCATTGGCATTCCTTGGACAAATAAACGTACCACATCCATACCGGGAATTCTTTGCTTATGTATTGGCAGCAATAGTGCTAGTGTTGTTCGCGTACCCAGTTGGTTACAAATCAAAGCTTAAATGGCCATAATAAAATAAAAAAAAAGCTAGCAAAAAAGTTATGGCCAGCTTTTTATATTTAATTTCTTTACGGATTACTTAGTGATGCTTTTGGAACTTGACGATTTTACTGGAAAACCGTGCAGAAGCAAATCAGCTTACGAATTCATGCCAAAAAAAAAGGCAAAAATAGATTTGGAAAAAGCCGCTAATGAAATATCAAGCATTGCGACAATTGAAATACGCTCAAAAATCCTAATACTTGCAAAACTAGAAGACGCAACAATCTCTCTATTTGAAAGCGGCAAATTACTTATAAGAAACGAGCTGGACGAAACAAAAGCAAGAAAAATCGCACAAAAAGTACTTTCCACACTAAAAAAAAGCGCTAAATGAATTTTTGCCCGCTGCAAAAATTACCGACAAATAAGATTTAAAGAAAACTAAATCTAATTCACTTATCCAATTAAAACTAAAATTTAACAAAAGCCCTTTATTCAAAAAACCAATTTAGAAAAGATTAAATAAACAACCTGGTTAATAAATAAGCAGAAAATAAAAAAAAGGGGGGTGACAAAATTGAGTATAATGAATAATTTAAAATTAGCAAAAATCCCTTTAATCGTTGTAATAGTTCTCCAAGTAATCGCAGTAATAATCCAATATGTTGCTTACCTTGGAGTAGATTTTTCAAGCATGCAAACAATGATGACAACAATGATTGCCGCAAACCCATTAATGCTTGTCGGAAGCACACTCGGATTAATTGCCTTAATCGCATTAATTTGGGCTGGATTTGTAGGAGCAAAAGGAACAAATGGCGGTGCAATTGGCGGAGGAATAACCGGGGCACTGGTTGGAGTGATAGCAGGGCTTATATCAGGAATAATAAGCGCAGTACTTCTAACTCCAATAACAATGAAAGCTGCTGAATTATCCGCAAATTTTAATGCTACAAGTAATGGCGTTGATATTACACAAGTACTTGGCGCAATGGGGCCAATGATGATGGTAATGTCAGTAATAATGGCCATAATAATTGGAGCAATAGCAGGATTCATCCTTGGAGCAATAGGAGGATTAATAGCAGGAAGAGCAAAGAAATAACTTTGCTCTTTTTCTTTTTTTTTATGAAAAAATTAATCCCAAATCGCCAAATTAATAAAAAAACCAGGATTAGAAATTAATTAGGATAAGGTTTAACCACTATTTAATCCTAGCAAAACTTATTTAAGAAAGCATTAAATACTGTTCATGCGTTAATAATTCAATCAACTTGGCTTGGGCATTATTTCAAGCAGGGTTAAATGGGAGGGGATAAAGTTGATTACAGGGCTAATAAATTTCTTTTTTAATCCCGAAACGGAAGTAAAAAAGGAAATAAAAAACGCTGATTTTGTAACAGCATTAAAAAATTACACTATTGTGCCAGTAATACTTGCACTGATTGCAGGAATAATACTCGCAGCAGTTGGACAAATGGCAAAAACAATGGCACAACAAATGATGCTAGTAGATCCAGAATCCGCAATCCAATTCATGGCAATCGGAGCAGTTTCTGATTGGCTTGGAATTGCAGCAATAATAGTATTACCAGTAGTAACATTCATACTAATAGTGGTGTTGAGTTTAATTGGAACACTAATAATGCAATTTATAGCAAAACTAATGGGTAATGAGAAAAACTTCATGGAACTATACTACGTTCTGTCAGTTTACTCAATAAGTTCCATGGTAGTGTTCATAATAGCAGGAATAATTGCAGCAGTACTTTTCGTAATAGGAATAGTTTTGATGATAGTATTCATAGGAATAGTGTTATTGATTGCAGCATACGCAATACTAATCGCATTAAGCATATACATGTACTACGTCTTTTGGGTAACCCTAAAAGAATTATTCAAAACAGACAACATGACAGTAATGAAAATAATGGTTGCAACAATGACAGTAACCATGGTAATAATAGCCGTAATAGCGATAATATTAGTTGTAGCACTTGCATTTAGCATTGCAGGCAGCATGGGTGCATTAACACCAAACATGCTCCCAACAGGACTATTCGGAATGTAAAAACTAATTTGGTTGTGCACTTTAGCACAACCACTAATTTTTTTTAATTAACTACTCATCGCAGCAAATTACAAAGCAAGTTCCCACAGGGAATAAATTAAATTATATCAAAATTATCAAAATATTACCTTAAAAAAAAGCCACACATCTTAAAATCTCTAAAGCGAATAATTAAATAT
>CAZIPK010000010.1:0-14278 GCA_964541135.1 uncultured archaeon
CTGCCGTCCCTTTCTTCAAAAGGCTCATCAGGAGAACCCGTCATTGTTACTGCATTCCAGCTTTCAATGCTGTTAAAAACCGCTCTATTTGCTACTGTGCTTCTAACCATTGGGACATGAGCTATCCAATTATGGTCATATCCTTGATGGACACCCCAGCTTGAATAAGCAATTAACGGTTTATTAAAAGTAATGGGATCTGAAGAATCGCTTGCGCCGACTAATGATTCTTTTGCCACGCCCACGCTTTTCATTCCCCATTCAACATTTCCGAGGTTTTCGTTTTTTACTGGAAAGGCAAAGTAAGATGAAGAAATATTTTGGGGGGGTTCTTGTGCTTTATCAATCATTTTCTTAATATCTTCAATATTAAATCCGGTTAAGTGGGATACAGCAAATCTAAGGTTGTTTGCGTGGTTTGGTAAAAAGGATTCTTCAGGATTAAAATGCCTTGCAATATTGTCTTTATAAGTGTCATCAAATAATTTGAAGCCTGGTTTTGCTTTTGGCTTTCTTAAGCCGTCTATTGGGTCAATTTCAAAACCGATTTTGTCTTCATCAAAAATATATTCTTCGATAGTGGTTGCATCCCGCCAATCACCCTCGTAAGCCAATAGAATTGCTGCCGAATCAATTATGATTTTGATTTGTTCTGGAGTGCATTCTATAAGCAAACAAGAATTATTGTTTCCAGAAGATAATTTGTTTGCTAAGTCATAAACCGTTATTGGCAGCCCTTTTGCTACTGCTAGGTGAGTTATTTTTAGTTCAGGGTGAGAATAAACATATTCATAAGTCGGGCGAAGAATGTTTGCCAAAAACTGTGGACCATCAATGGATTCTTTTGTAGCTCTCTGCCAGGGGGGAAAAGCCGAATCGGGCACGTCAAGCCCAAAGGAATGGGCTCTTGGCCTTTTTGCCAGATAATAATCACAAATTTCTTTTGATTGTGCAACATTTGAATTATAAATGCATAACACATTCTGGTCGGTTGGGGTGGATAAGTTAGGGTTTTCTTCGGAAGATATGGCGAGCAAATTTATTTCCTGGCTTTGGTATTCAATTCCCGCATAATCGATTGCTTTTGCTTTTATTCGATGGGTGCCTGCTTCTTGCGGGCGGTAATTGAATTCCCCACGCCCTTGGTTTATTTGTGCAAGCCCTATTTTTGTTCCATTGTCATAAAAATAAACTCTTTGAATGGGGGTCGTATTGGGGATTAATTCAAATCTGAATGGAATAGTTTGCCCGACAAGAACTTCCAATTCATTATGTGTGGAAGCCAGCCGGATATTTTGTGTGGAAGTTAATCTGATTGCAATTTCATAATCAAGCGGTATTTCGCTTGTATTTATTTGAACAAAGCCTTTTGAAAATGCTGGTGAATTATTTTGGAGTGAAAAATCATCATTAGGATAATCAAAAAATAATGGGTCGGCAATTATCGAGTCTTGCTCAAGGCCGTCGTTTTTCCACCCATTAAGTGCGGGAGCGTTTCCAATAGTGCTGTAGATTATGTTATTGTTGGACTCCGTGACTGAGTGGGGCTGTGTATTGCCATAAGTGTAGTGGGTAAAAAATTTATCATAATCTGTAGTTGTGGAATAAAGTATATTTTTCCGAAGTATGTTTCCTGTTGGAAAAATTTCTTGCACTGTGTTATTGTTTTCGTAATTTACTTTTCCTTGGGGGTTGTCTGAAATATGTGATTGGTGTGTGTCGCTAAAAATATTGTTTTCAATTAAATTATAAGATGCTGAGTGTAAAAAAAGGCTTGCTCCTGAAGCACGGTAAACAATGTTGTTTCTCACTGTTTCATTTGCGCTTCCCTGGTCGAGGTAAATTGCGTTATTGTATCCGGGGAAAAGGTGATTTGGGGTAAATATGAGGTCATGAACAAGGTTGTTTTCTATTATGGTTCCTTCTTGTTTTCCAAGAACATATATCCCCCCGCAATCATTTACTTCTTCGCAAACATGGCTGACATGGTTTTTTGAAATTAAATTATTTCTTGAAGATGTTTTTGTCGATTGAAAGTTCCACCCTACGGATATTCCATTTCCTGAGGTGTGCTTGACAAGATTTTTTGATATTTCGTTATTGCCATTTAATAATGCGAAAATTGCAGAAGAATCCTTAAACACTTTTCCAGTGTATTTGATTTCGTTTTCAGTTATTTTTGCTATTGGCTCATTTAATGGGGAAGTCATTGATCTTAAATAAATTGCCCCTCCGCTTAAATCACCGAATTTATTCCCTCTGATAGTTAATTCCCTTCCTTGGAAGTCAATTGCTGTGTGCCCGCCTAAGTGGTAAAATTTATTGTCAATTAAAGATATTTTTTGGGCCCCTAAAAGCTTGATTGGCGCCTGCACATAATCCATTAAAAGGACGGTTCCAAAGTAACCTTTTGAGGTTCCATTCCAGTCTGTTATTGAAAAATCAAGTCCTTCAAAAGAAATATTTTTTACAAGCTTTGAATAAGATTCAATTTCAATTAATAAATTGGCTTTTCCAAGGGAATTTTCTTTTATCTCAATTCCCATTCCAAATTTTCCTAAAACAAAATCAATTGTTCCAAAATTATTGGCAATTATTTGCGGGTCTCCATCTTGATTTGAATAATTATCTTCATATGCAAGATGTAATAGTAAGCCATTTTGGTTAAAAGAATTATTGTTGTATAAATTAAGGATTTCTTCATCTGTTAATTTTCTTGCATAGAAGTATGTTTCATCTAGGTTGCCTAAAATGTAATATGTCCCGTCATAAGGTCGGTTTCCTATTTTTGGGGCAGTACGGTTCATTGAGTAGTAGTGTTTGCTTATTGATTTGGTTGTTTTGACTCCATCGCTGTAACAATCAACGGATTTGTTTTCCAAATCAAAATTAAATGTTAAGTGATGCCATTGGCCGTCATTTAATGCTTTGTGCCCGCAATTATAAACTGCTTCGTAGTTCTCCTGTTTTGAGCCTAAGAAAAATGCAGGAACTCCATTAAATAGGCTTAATCCGTAGCCGTCGCCAGTTGCTGAGTTACTGATTAAATTAACCGTGTTTGTTTTTGTTGTCTTAATCCAAGTGGATATTGAAAAGGTGTTTGCAAAAGGCATTTCATTTATTTTTCCTTCGAGTTCAATTAGATTTTGGGTTATTGGTATGACAAATTCAGTGGTTTGAATGTCTTCCCCCTGCCTTGGCCAATAATATAATTCTTTAGTTTTTTTGTCAAAGTACCATTCCCCCGGGCTATTTAGCCCTTCAAAAATATTGTCTATAAAATATTTGTCCTTGCCTGTTGACCAGAAAGTGTCAAAAGCTCGGTTGGTTTCTTCTTTAAAGGCAACTAAAGTTTGCCCTTCATTGACTGTTTCTATTTCAAGCCTTGGATTTTCCCACACTACTGTTGCAACTACCTGTACTTCGTTTAAATTCCGCCAGTTTTGGCTAAATTCCCCTTGATTGAAGTAAAAGCTTTTTTTTGAGGTTGTTCCATCAATATTTTTTACAAAATCCTTGACTCGATAATATTCCCCCTCATTTGGTGTTCTTGCCCTTATTGCCCTTCGGCCATCAATGAACAATGAATTAAAATTTAGGTCGCCGTAAGTTTCTTTTGGCAGGGGGGCAACATAAATATTTTCATTGTATCTGCTCCAGTTTGGGGAGATTATTCTGCCACCGGTTATGTTTGCCATTTCTTGGGGATATGCGGTGTAAGTTATTGGATTTGCAATGGTCCCTGAATCTATCTCTTCAAGCCTTAGAGGCTGTTGCATCAAATAAGTTCCTTTTCTTAAGTAAACTTTTACCGGTTTAATTAGCCCGCTGGATTGCTTGATTTCCCTGATTTTGTTTCTTGCACCCTCAAGCGTTCTTAAGGGTGCATTTATTGTTCCGGGGTTAGTGTCGTTGCCTAGCGCGCAAATTCCTTGTGGGTCAAGGTATAAAGCGATTTCATTGTTGTTTGAGATATTTTGGCAGGAAGATGGGTTTTCTGAAGTGACTTCAACTGCGCCTGAATGTTTCAAGCCTGAAATTTCAAAGTGCCCATCATTTATTGTGCATGAATAATTTCCGCTTTCCCCCGGGCAATGTATTATTGTACAGGTTTGTTCTATGTCTTCTTTTGTTTCGAGGCCTTCCTCATCAGTAAAGCAAATTGAATTTGATTGTGGATTAGTTTTTTGGACATAAAGTGTTTTTGTTTCGCCTTCAAAAAGGGGTAGATTTTTTATTAATGTGTAACCGTCTCCAACGTCAGTGTTGAATAATGCTTCTGCTTCTCTAAGACGGGCATAATCTAGCTTTGCGTTACTTATTTTTACAATATTTTTTCTGGTTGTTTTGTCTAAAATTAATAATGAACTCCCATCATATTTAGCCAAAAATTTCTGGTACAATTCTTCAAAACCATTCAAATCAATTTGGGAGTAATTGTTTTTTACTTCACAATCTGTCGGGCAATTTTGTTCATTTTCTGAATCAATTTCGCAAATTAAGTTGCCGCATGCGTTTTGTTCCCCAGTGCAGCCAAAAAGAAGCGCCAAAGAAGCAAAGGCTATTAACAAAAAAATAAGGCTTATTTGATTTGACATATTAGTAAAAATACTGTGCGGCGCATTATTTAATACTTTTTTTAAGCAACATTTGGTTTTTAGTTTTGGTTTTTTTTGAATTATTTCGTTGCCCCTACTATTTTTATATTACTTTGGCGTATAATTAATTAATTTTTTAAAAATGGTGGTGTTGAAAAATGGAGAAGACTTTAATTAATTTAGGCAAGGCTTTTATTGGGGAGTCGCAGGCGAGAAGCAGGTACACTTTTTACTCAAAACAGGCTCTAAAAGAAGGTTTCATTCAGCTTTCGGATATTTTTGCTTTGACTAGCGAACAGGAAAGGGAACACGCCAAACAACTAGCGGTGATGATTGGTAATTTAAAAGAGCAGATGAAAAAAGCAAAGAAAAAATTTACTGAAAGTGTTGAAGTTGAAGCGCATGTTGAAGCGGCTTTAGGGGATACTCAATTTAATCTCAAAGCGGCTATTGCTGGTGAAAATTATGAGAACTCTACTATGTATCCTGATTTTGCCAAAGTTGCTGATGAAGAGGGTTTGCCCGAAATTGCTAAGAAGCTTCGCTCTATTGGGGTGGCTGAAAGGCATCATGAAGAGCGTTACCAGAAGTTTTTGGACGAAATAAAGAAAGGGACTTTATGGAAGAAGGAAAAAATTACTGTGTGGGTTTGCAGAGAATGCGGTTATCAACACATTGGCAAAGAGCCTCCAAAAGAATGCCCTGCGTGCGGTCATGCGAGCAACTATTTTATGGTGAAATGCGAGGAATATTAGTTAAGAACAAAGAATATTAGTTAAGTGCATAGAATATTAGTTAGGCGGAATAGTTTTTTACTAAATGCAAGGAAAAGAATTAATTCCTTGCATTTAAAAAAATTTTATTTTTTAATTAAATTTTTTTTGATTTCTTGTTTTTTATAGGGTAGATTTTTTTTAGATTTTTTAATTGTGTTAAACTTATTGTTTTGGGTGAGTTTCTTAATTAAGTTAATCTGATTTTATTCTTTCTCTTGTTTTTTCAAAAAATGTCTTTTCTCTGAATTGGCCCAAAGTTCTATCGAGCAAAACCCCTGCTTTTTTATTTGGGACTATTTTTATTGTTATTCCTAATTTTTTTAAGGCCGCTTCCATTTGAGCAAATTTTTGAGCAATTTGATTTTTATTTCCCCTTTTTAGCGCATCGTGCCACTCAAAGTAAGTTCGTTTATATGATTGAAATCGGTCGTCTATTTCACCTATTCTTATTTCAGTAGGGGTTTTTCTTTCTTCTGGTTTTCTTGGCATTGCTCTAGAGGCGCTCATATATTCTCCTGCAATTTTTTTTGGAATCTTGTAGAACATATAACCCAATACCTTGCCTTTTGGGTTCCTAATGCTGATTCCAAATAGCCTCAAATCACTTTTTTCTCTTCCGTTAATTTGTTCAATATTTTTTATAATGTCTGTTGGCCCGGGAAATATTTGGTGCTTTTTTTTATAAACTCTTTTAATATTTACGTGTGTGTGCAAGTCAAGTGTTTCTCCTTTTTGTGGAGCGCGATTGTAAGCGTGCTCTACTCCTTTAAGGGTTTCTCCTTCTGGCAGTTCTGATTCTTTTAAAAAAGCTACTTCCAGCGGGTGCCTTGACTTCTTAAAAAAAGGGGTTTCAGTATTTTTTGGTTCGACCTCAATTTGCTGTGTTGGGGTAAGTTTTCTTTCAGGCAAATTTCTATTTCTTGGAGTTCTAATTTGGCTCCTAAAATTAGGCAAGAGTTGGATTGTTCCGTCTTTTTTTAGGATTGCTGCTGACCGCCTTATTTTCATTACCATAAAGTATACTTAAACTTTACTAAATTTAAGCTAATTGGGTAAATTAATAAGTTATTTTTGCAAAGAATTAAATTAACCAAAAGAGCTTATATTGTAGAATTATTTAAAATTATTTGTGTTGTGGCGAGGGGAAAAGTTGTTTTTATTTAAATAAAATTAGCAGGGAAATTGATAACTATGAATCATAGGGAAATAGTTGGCAAGGGGCGAAGGGTTGTTGCTGGGTGGTTTCGCCCGACAAAAAAGCAGGTTAGATGGTATGTGTCAAGGGAAGCCCAAAGGGTTGGGTTAAGAACATTTGTGGTGGGGGAAGCTGCTGAACAAGAAGAAAAAAAGAAGAGGTATCCTTCCAAGGTGGCTATGGGAGATGCTATGGAAGAAGAATTTGTAGGAGGGATAAATGGTATACGCGAAAGGGTAAATGAACATATGGTGGCCCGCGCATTGGATGCAGTCGGCATTTTTAATGACAACCCAAGGCAAAGCATTTCTGGGAAAACATTAATTTTGCTTGAGGATAAAGGCAAAATTGAAAGTGCGTTAAAAACCCCTCCCGCCAAAAGTATGGATTTGGAAAAGTATATTAAAAATGAGATTGTTGAAGCAGGAATTAAAGAAGGGGTGAAGTTTAGGGATTCTATAAACCCTACTCCATTAGAATTAAGAAAAGCTTTTGATTACTATGCGGTTGATCAAATAGCATCTGAATTGGATCAGGCTTATATTAGGAAATTCGTAAAAAGAAGAAGCCCTGGAGAAGATGGGGATGCTGCCATTAGTAGGGTGATTAAAGAAACACTCGCCGTAAAGGCTAAAAACCCGATTAAATTCAAAGTATCAAGTGCTGTGCAAAAAAGACGTGCTTGGTTGTTTTGGAAAAGAGTTAAATATTTAGAAAGGAAAATTGATAAAGCCCTAATGACTCGTTAGTGTGTTTTGAATGGGGGGGCAATTAATTATTCATAATGGGTTAATGGCAGTATTTGGTTGTTGCAAAAAAGGTTTTTGAAATTAAACGTCTTTTAATTAATAAGTTTTTAGTTTATGGATTTTATTTTTTCCAGCGCTTTTTTTTAGGAAGAGTTTTGCTTATTGGAGTGGCGGCGTAAAATGCTATTTTTACTGTCACAAAAAATATTAATCCGCAAAGTATTCCAAGAGAATAAACCAGTGTTTGCTTTTGGTTTTCTGGATTTTGAGTGCCTAAAATAAAACCAAAAAGCCCTGCATTGGTTGGAGTCGGCCGGGAGTTGTTTTCCTCAAAAAGGTTTTCATTTAAAGGATTTTCTTGGGGCGAAACAGGTTCTTGAGTTAAGGTTTTGTTTTCATCCTGGTTGATTGGGGCGGGATTTGCATTTGATTCAACATTAGTGTCCGGACTTGTTTGGGTGTTATTGTCTGGGGAATTTGTTTTATTATTATCGGGAATCATTTGGGCTGGCAATCCGCTTCCTCCGCCTCCCCCACTACCGCTCCCCCCTCCTCCGCTGCTTCCTCCGCCATTACCTTCATCAGTTTTGGGGCTTAAAACAATAAATTCCCCTGTTTTTATTGATTCATTACTTCCTTGGTCCTTGAAAATTGCAGTATAATTCACTTTGCCGGGGGCCCAATTAGAATCGGGAAGGATTGCTGTTGAATAGATGCTGTTTTGGTCAGAGACTTTTTGAGGTTTAAGCAAAATGGTTTTGTTTTGGACAAATAAATAAAAATTAAAATCATGAGGAAACATTTCATTCACATCGAATGTGAAAGTAATTTCTTTGTTTAGAAATTTTTCTTCAGGGCTTATTGTTACACTTTTAATATCTGGTGGAATGGTGTCAATAATTATTGCTCTTAATAGTATGTCCTGTTCATTAACATTGCCCGCAATATCTATGCAGTGCATTTTGATTCTTTTTAATCCCAAACTTTTGTATTGATATTCTATTTTGGAATAATTGTCATCTGTTGGTGTCCCGTATTGCCAATAATCTTCCACACTATTGCTGTTATAATCAAAATTTGCCCCACAATCAACCCCTTCTGGTTCAAAATCTAATTGGTCATTGTAGATTCTTAAATCAACTAAGCCATTACTAAAAACAAGGTCAAAGGCCTCATTGTAAAAATAATTGTTTTTGAATTCAAACCCCCTAAATAGTGGCTTTTGTTTATCAATTTTAACAGCAGTTGATTTCAAGTCTTCTATAATGTTTGCAATGTTCATTGAAAAGTATCTAACATATTTAATTCCTGTTGTAAAACTAAATTGCTCATTGTTATAATATGTGTCCACACGGCATTCATTAGTATCATCAATACAGTACCCTGTGTCTGCTATTGCACTATTATCATCCATTGCGACCAACACCGCATTAACGTCTGTATTATTCCATCCGTTGGCATTTGGGGCGGGGGTTACTACAAGTCTGGTCTCGGGGGGTGTTCGATCTTGTTCCCTTAAGCAAGCCCCATTTAAACAGCCATTTTGATAACAAGTTAGTAGAAGTGGGCCATAATCCATTTCTTTTGGTTGGTTTCCATCACAAATATATTCTATAAGGTATGCTCGATTTTGGCATTTGTCAAAATATTCAGTAGTATTGCCATTTTCATCAATATATGTTACTTTTGATGCAGTGAATATTGACTCATTTAAATCATTTCCATCAAAATCTGTACAGCTTGGAAGGGTTTGTCCTTCAGAAAATGCGATGCTTGGTAAATTAAGGATTAAAAGAAAAATCCCTGCAATTATGACGATTTCTTTTATTTTTTGTTTCATTAAAAAGCCTTCAAAATAAATTAATGCTAATCAAATATCTCCCATGGCAAAGAGTTAAAATAATATGTGAGGATTTAACTGGGTTTAGTTAAAAAAGCGTTTTAACTGGGGGGATTAAATTATTTTCACATTTTTCTTTCCTCTAAAATCCGCATCCATTGTTATTAGAGTGGCATTTTTTTCTTGTGCTGTTCTATAAATTATTGAATCCACTGTGGTTAAGCCGAGGGTAATCGCGTCAGAAGCACTTTTTTCGCTAATTTTTTCATTAACTTCGACAATTAAACTTTTGTTTTTAATAAAATCAAGGGCGTCATTAATGAGTTTTTCATCTTTTTGAAGCCTTAAGAATTTCTTTTTTACTTCGTGAAGGGAAACTGCTGAAGTGAATAAAATAAGGTCTTTTTCTTCAATATATCCTTTGCTTTCTTTGGATCCAACTAGGAAGTAATCGAGCCACACAGAAGAGTCAATTAATGCGTTATACTCGGTCAATTTTATCCCTCAAATCTTTCAGTATTTCTTCTTTTGAATATTTTTTTCCTTCAGCCAAGGCGCCTGCCATTGATTTAGTTGATTGATTCTTTATAAGTTTAACAATTGTTTCGTCATATGACGCGGAAGAAGTTCTTTCTTTTATTAATTTTAAGCATTGGATAGTTGATTCATTGACTTGGATAGTAGTGACCACAAAACCACCTTGACAATATAACTATATTACTATAGTTATATAATGATATCTTTTTTATGCTTTTTTCTAGAAGTTTGGGAAGTTATTTAATTCTTTTTTCGCTAATTTATTCAGCTATTCGAAATTTAGGTGTTTACGGTGAAATGGAAATTGCCGCCAAGGATTAAGGTTTTTGAGGCGCTTGGGGCTATTAGTGATGGGCGAGTAGAGCTTAATGGGGGGGTAGAGGTTAGTGTTGGCCAGAATCTTGGGTTTGGGGGTTTGGGACCTAGCGGGGTGGTGTCTGCCAAGGTTTATTCCTCAAGCAAGGGGAAATATTATACAGTTACTTTTGATCCAGTCAAAAAAGCTTTGATGTGTAATGATAATGGTTCTTATTGGGTTGGGTACTTGGGTTATCCTGCAATTGCTGTTTTAATGGTTAAGGGGATTTTGCCGCATGACAAAAGGCTTGGAAGCGCTTTGGCAGGAATTCTTTGGAAGGATATTAATCAAAAACTTAAGAATGATTTTGATAAAACCGAAAAACTAGTCTTTGAGCTGGTGGAGAAAAAAGGGGTTAATGGAAGTGAGCTTGTTTTGGAAGCAGAAAAAGTGCTTAACCAAATTAAGAAGTTGGATTTAGCTTTGCTGGGCGAAAAAACTAAGCCGCCAGAAGGGTATTGATTTTTTTTTGAAAGTGTTGTGCATCGTTTGATGTCTTTTAACTTTTTTTTTAATTATTTTTATTTTTTCCTTGATTTTTTTTGGCAAGTGGTTATGTAATTGGATTTTTTCTAAAAATTATTTTTCATTTTTTAGAGAAATACGTCAAAACTCACAAAAAAATTAATGTATAATTAGTATTAAAATCAACCAAATCACTCATTTTAGCTATTTTAGTTATTTTTTGATTCGTTAAGACATTTTGTTTAATACATAACAAAATTTGGGCTTCTTTGCCTATTTGGTGCTTTTCGACAAAAAAAAGCTAAATAAATACCTTATTTGCTTGAAATAGTGGAATATAACACTTATTTATTGATATATTATTGTTTTTTTTCGTCAGGTTAGTTATATTCGGGTTTAAAGCCAAAATATTGTACTTTGCACATTTCCACAATCGTCGATGTTGCAAAAAAAAGCCTTATTTGGGCTTGTTTTTTAATTTAAAGCGTTAAAATAGTATACATAAAAGCAAAGGCTTATAAAGGGGGTGTGAGGCAATATATGCAATTAAATTTATTGCCTTAGGGCAGGGTGATTTTGATGAAGTCTATAGTAGAAGGAGCAATCCACAAAACAGCTGCTGCAGCAGCAGATGATAAGTTAGAAGAATTTGGGACACCAAAGATAATGGTTGTTGGTGCAGGCGGAGCAGGATGTAATGCAGTTAATAGGCTTGCGGCAATGGGGATAGCTGGGGCACAATTAGTTGCAGTTAACACTGACAAACAGCACTTAGCAATAGTGAATGATGAAATAACAAAAGTTCTTATTGGTAAAAGTGTTACAAGGGGATTAGGTGCTGGCGGTTACCCTGAAGTAGGGGCTAAAGCTGCTGAAGTATCAAGAAATGCTTTGGAAGAAGTGCTTGCTGGCGTGGATATGTTATTCCTTTCAAGCGGAATGGGGGGCGGAACAGGAACCGGCTCAGCTCCAATAATCGCTGGAATTGCTAAAGAACAAGGCGCTATTGTAATAGCAATGGTTACATACCCATTTGCTTTGGAAAAAGCAAGATTAATTAAAGCTGAAGAAGGTATTGATTCACTACAAAAAGTATGTGATACTGTTGTAGTAATTGACAATAATAGATTGGTTGAATTAGTTCCTAATTTGCCAATCCAGGATGCATTTAAGGTTGCTGATGAAGTAATTGCAAGAACTGTTAGAGGAATAACAGAAACAATCACCCAGCCATCATTAATTAACCTTGATTATGCAGATGTTCGCTCAATAATGAGCAATAAAGGCTTGTCAGTAATAGCTGTTGGTGAATCCAAAAGCGTTGACAAGGTTAATGAAGTTGTGGAAGACACACTAAAGAATGCTTTACTAGACATAGATATTGGTGGAGCAACAGGGTGCTTAATCCACATAACAGGCGGACCAGACTTGACTTTGGGTGAAGCTAATGCAGTTGGTGAAATGCTAACTGAAAAAATTGACCCAAGAGCAGTAGTAATCTGGGGAGCAAGGGTTGACCCAACATTTGAGAACAAATTAGAAGTAATTTGCATCTTCACTGGAGTTCACAGCCCATACATAAAAGCATCTCCAGGCAAATACTCTGGAAAAGAGCAGTCTCCAAGAGGCGGCCACTCTTACAGGGATAGAGACCTTGACCTGGACTTCATAAGGTAAATAAATTAAACTCTTCAAAGTGGAAGGAGATAAAAAATCTCTCTTCCACCCTCCTTTTTCTTTTCTTGCATCAATAATTTGGTTTTTGAATCTTCTTGCCCAATTAGGAACTCCGGGTACTTTGATTTTAAACTTTCAAAGACTGTGCTAGGTTTAAATTTTTATCTTATTTTGATTTTATTATTTATGAAAATAGTTTTTGCCTTTGTTTTTTATTTCATACTTTTATCTGCTTTATTCCTGCTTTTTGGCTGTACAGTTTCAGGCGGAACCGATTCTAATAGTACTATAAAAATTGGGGCAGTTTTGCCAATTACTGGATTATCCTCTATGAATGGTCAATTAGCAAAAAATGGGCTTCTTCTTGCACAACAGGAAATTAATGACTCGGAAGGTTTAGGGGGGAGAAGAGTCGAAATATTTGTTGAAGATAATAAGAGTGAACCTAAAGAAGCGGCAACAAGTTATAAGTTTTTGAGGAATTATTATAATGTTTCAATGGTTTTGACAATAGGATCAGCTTCTGCAATGATTTTGTCTCCTTCTGCTAATAATGATAAAGTAGTGCTCTTCTCAAATGCATCCACTCCGTCGTACACTTCTAAAAATGATTTTACCTACCGGATTATTCCTTCAGCCGATAAAGATGGGGCCGGGGTAGCAAAGCTTGCTTATTATGATTTAAACATTAAGGAATTGGCGGTTATTTATGCCAATGATGATTATGGGAAAGGAGTTATGAACTCTTTTGTCAACAATTATGAGTCTTTTGGCGGGAAAATTTTGATTCAGGAATTTTTTGAAACAACTACCACTGATTTTAGGGCCAATTTGTTAAAAATCAGGGAAAAAAAGCCAAAAGTTTTGTTTATTGCCGCCCTTGGAAGGGCTGCAGGATTATTAGCAAAACAGGCGAGACAGGCAGGTCTTGAGGATGTTCAGTTTTTATGCGGGCCGGGTTGTTTAGGCCCAGATTTGATTAACCAGGGAAAAGAATCTGTTGAAGGCTTGATTTTTCCTTACACTTACATGGATACTAATTCAAGATTTTTCGAGAAATATTATCAGTTTTATGGTTCTGAACCAAATCAACTATCGGAAAGAATGTATGATATAGCAAAACTGTACTTTGAAGTGGTAAAGATTTGTGGGGGAGAAAAAGATAAGGATTGTTTATTAAGAGAATTGCAAAAAATTGAGTACGAAGGGTCTTCATCCACAAAAATTAAGTTTGATGAAAACGGGGATGTGATTGAGGATTATGTCCTATTCATAATAAAAAATGGCAAATTTGAGCTTTACAATAAATAAAAAATAGCTTTTGGCTTATAAATAAGCAGATTTTCTTGACTAATGGTAAGCAGGTTTTTTTTAAGATTTTTGCTATTTTAGTTTCTATTCTTTTACCATTTCTTTTGTGTTATTTTTATATACTCTTTCTAACTCATTCTTTGTGGTGAATTAAGTGCCTAAATTAAAAAAATCTAAGCCAGCTGCTGCAAAAAAAAAGATTGGTTCAAAAGCCAAGGCCAGCGCAAGAAAGACTTTTTATGTCTCAACCCCTATTTATTATCCTTCAGGCAAGCCTCACATCGGATCGGCTTATACCACAATTGCTGCTGATATTCTTGCAAGATGGCATAAACTAGAAGGGGATGAAGTTTTTTTCTTAACCGGGACTGATGAGCACACAAAAAAGGTTATTAAGGCTGCAGAAAAAGAAGGCAAAACTCCTGAAGAATTCTTAAAAGAAATAACCCCAAAATTTAAGAATGCCTGGGAAAGGCTTGAAATCAAGTATGATCGGTTCATTAGGACCTCCGATCCTGACCACAAAAAGTTTGTTGAGTACATTCTGGATGTTGTTTATAAAAAAGGCGATATTTATAAGGGAAAATATGAGGGGCTTTATTGTACTGATTGTGAAGCATATTACACAGAGAAAGACGCGCCAGATTCAATTTGCCCTATTCATAAAAGACATGATTAAAAAATGGATGATTAATCATAATTATTAAAATTAAGAAATAAAAAAATTGATTTTCCAAAAAAATCAGATATTTTAGAATCAATTGATTCATTT
>CAZIPK010000011.1:0-2939 GCA_964541135.1 uncultured archaeon
TAATCCAGAGTTAAGTTCGTGCATAATTTCTTGGCCCAAATCAGTGTTGTGTAAAAAATTCCTAAATTCCGGTGAAGTTACAATCAAGCTTTTTTTTGAAGCGTTGAATTTTTTATCTATCAAAATATTAAAATCCTGAATGGTTCCCTCTATTGGGCTTGGGCGTATTTCAATGCAAAAAAAGTCTGGCTTTTGCGGTTGGTTTTTTGCCATAATTAAGTATTGGCTATTTGGTTATTATTAAATGAATTATTTAGCCTTTTTCGCCTTGCTTTTTAAAGCTTTCTGTGCGAGATTTTGTTAGTATAAAGCAAATTTTGGTGAGTTACAAATGAAGCAATCAGGACACCCAAGAAAGCCCGGAAAAAGGGGAAAGACAAGGTACAAGTTCAAGAAACACGGGGCTAAGGTAAGCGTTAATGATATTATGCGGGAATTTGAGATTGGTGAAAAAGTTCAGGTAGTTGTTGATTCAAGCTATCACTCAGGATTGCCTCACAAAAGCTTTCATGGCTTGACAGGAATGGTTGAAGCCAAAAGAGGAAGCGCTTATGAAGTTAGCATAATGAAAGGCAAACAACCTTTAATGGTTGTAACTACTCCGGTTCATTTAAAGAGCTTAAGTGCAAAAAAAGATGAAGTAGGCAGTAAAGGAGCAAAGAAATAATTAGTTAAGAAATTAGTTTTGGATATTTAAGAGAATTTTTTGGTGATGATTTATGGAGAGCAAAGTAGTGTCAATGAAGCCGGTTGCCTTGCATGAAGTTAAAGAAGTTTTAAAAGGAAGAAAAACCGATAAAGAACTGAATTACGAACAGGAACAGACTTTTAAGTATGTTGAGAAATTTGCGAAATTAACTGAAAAACAAACTACTGATTTATTGTCCGCTTTGGAAGAAATAGCTTTCCTTAAGGAAAATGAATTATTACGATTTTCAATAGCAAATGTAATCCCAAACAGAGTAGAACAATTACAATTAATGCTTCCAAAAGGCGTTACTCCAAGCGAAGAAGAGTTAAAACAAGTAATTGAATTAACCAAGAAGTATGAGGAAAAGCTCGAATAGCTTTTTTTTTATCTTTTCCTCGAAAAAGAACATTATTTAAGGAGACTGGGGCATATTAATTTAATTGAAATCGCCTAATTGGCTTAGTTAATAATTTGCATAATGATTTATTGAATTGGGTTTGTAGGGGAATTGATTGAAGCAAGGGTGTGGGTTTTATGACAGCAGAAGAATACGCTTTAGTTTTAGATTTCATGCCTACCGGCAAGCCTAGCGCGCCAAAAACTGAGGCAATTGCCCAGGTAATAGGAAGAGATTACTTTACCCTTTTAGAGCTTGTCCCAAAGCCAGGAATTACTTTAAATGTGGGGGAAGAAGTTTATATTGGAAAAGAAGTAAGGGAAAAAATTGAGTTAGTTAAAGGAAGAATTGCCTACAAAGATTTGACATCAAATTCACTATCTGAATTAGATGAAGTAATCACTAAGATTCTTGAAGCAAAGAAAGAAAAAGTGCTTAATTTTTTTAATTCCTCAAGAGCGATTTCTTTACGAAGGCATCAGCTTGAGTTGCTCCCAAAAATGGGCAAAAAACACATGCTTGCCTTGCTTGATGAAAGGGAAAAAAAGCCATTTGCTTCAATAGAGGATATTTTGGGAAGGGTTAAAGGTACTCCCGACCCTCTAAAATCAGTGGTTAAGAGAATAATTGAAGAACTTGAAGGTCCTGAAGACAAGCACTACTTGTTTGTCCGTCCCCCAGCAGAGCCAAGACCAATGCAATACGGAAGAAGATTTTGAATTAAAGATATTTGGGACTTTTTTTGCAGAAATTTGTTTTTTTTCAATTTGTTTTTTTATTAATTTTTCTCTATTTTGAAAGTTAGGCGGTTGTTTTTATGTCAGCGTTTGAGGATTTGCAGGACTTGATGATTAAGCATCATTTTCGGCCTGAAAAAAAACTTTCCCAGTACTTTTGCATAAATGAGGCGCTTTTGCAGTTCTTAGTAAATAGCGCGAAATTGAAGAAAGGGGATGTTGTTCTTGAAATAGGTCCGGGAGTTGGATTTTTGACACGGCGTTTAATTGATGCTGCCAAAAAAGCCGGGGCAAAAATAGTTGTTATTGAAGTGGACGAATTGATGTGTGAAATTCTTTTGACAGAATTTAAAGAAAGCGTTGATTCAGGAGTTCTTGAAGTAGTGCATGGGAGTGTTTTGGATAAGGATTTTGAAGAATTTAAAGTAAATAAAATAGTTTCCCTCCCACCTTATCACATATCTTCAGAACTTGTTTTAAAAATTGCCTTAACGAAGGGTCTAGAAAGCGCAATTTTGGTTCTTGACAAAGGGTTTGTTCAAAAATTAACTGCCTTTGAAGGCTTATCTGAATATGTTGCGTTAACTGCTTTTGTCAGTCTTAATGCAGTCATTGAAATACTTGAGGATAATATTGCCCCTCAAAGCTTTTTTCCCGCGCCAAATTGTGTTAGCACTGTTTTGAAAATAGGTTTTAATCAAAAAGATAATTCAAAAGAATATTATACTTTTGTCAAAGAGCTTTTTAGGCACAAGAATAAGGATCTGTCTAGGGCAATAAAACAGGCAATGCAGTTTTTAATTGAAGAATTAAAGTGGGACGAGAAGAGATTCAATCAAAAAGTGCTGACCCTAAAAAATCCGTCAAAAAAAGTTTATCTTCATTCACCCCAAGATTTGCTTTTAGTTTACAAACACTTTGCTGATTAAATTTAAACTTTAGAGCTTACTTAAACAAAAGATTAATTGGACGTATTTAAACTCGCACCTAAAATTTATTTAATATTTTTAAAATTTATTTAATATTTTTAAAATTTATTTAATATTTTAATTGGGTTTTTATAAGTAGCTTAGCTGAGTTGGAATTTTTTAAGGGTGATTTTTTTGGGTGTCTG
>CAZIPK010000011.1:2949-13050 GCA_964541135.1 uncultured archaeon
TTAAGGCAAATTTTATTCTTTTTCAGTTTATTGTTTTTTATTTTATTGTTTCTAGTATTATTCTTTTAAAGTTGAATGGAATGTTTCTTAACGCAAACTGTTCAGCGGCTTTAAGTTTTTCTTTATTTTCAGCATAAATAGTCATTAACACTTCCCCGTTTTTTACCTTCTCTCCAAGAAGCTTGTGAAGCATTACTCCTGCGGTTTTGTTTGCTGGGGCGCCTGAAAGCCTTGCAATTTTGGTCAGGGTTTTAATATTAATGTCGTCAATGATCCCTTCAGTTCCTGCCCTAAAATCTTTTTTTAGGGGCGCCAATTTAATTTCATCGCTTGAAAATATTTTTCCTCCCTGGGCTTTTATTATTTCACGCATTTTTTTTAATGCTTTTCCTGATTGGAGTATTTCAAGCGCTTTTGCATAACCCTTTGTGGGTGCAGCAGTTCCCACCATTTCAAGAAGAACACCTGCAAGTTCGCAGCTTTTTTGCGCCAAATTATCAAATCTTTTGCATTCAAGAACCTCCAAAGCATATTTTGCTTCAAGTGCTGGGCCAAAAGCAAGCCCGCTGGGTTCTTCTCCGTTTGTTATGACTGCTTCAACATGCATTCCTATTTCTTTGCCAACTTGGACAAATTTTTTTGCCATTCTTAGTGCAGTTTCTTTGTCCTTGATTTTTACATATTTTCCAACAGGCAAATCAATTACAACATATTTGCTTCCAACGCTTGCTTTTTTTGCCAGAACTGAAGCAATTACCTGCCCTTCAGGGTCAAGAGAAAGTGGGTGCTCAATTTTTATTATTTTGTCATCTGCGGGCGCCAAGTCAACTGCTCCTCCCCAGGCTATTACTCCTCCTGTTTTTTGTGTTATTTGCATTATTTTCTCCATTGTTAAGGAAACATTTGCAATAACTTCCATTGAATCGGCCGTTCCTGCTGCAGAAGTAATGCTTCTTGAACTGGTTTTTGGCATTAATAATCCAGTTGAAGCAATTATTGGGACTATAATCATTGATGCCCTGCCATTAGTCCCTCCAACGCTATGCTTATCAACTATGGTGCCTTTTCCAAATTCCATTTTGTTTCCATCCTCAATAAGAGCTTTAGTCATAGAAATGGTTTCATCAAGGTCAAGACCTTTCATGTAAACCGCGCTTACAAAAGCAGTGGCTTCTATTTCGCTTAATCTTTCATCAGCAATATCCTTTACTATTTCAAATATTTCGGCACGGGATAACTTTTCCCCAAGCATTTTCTTTTTTATGTAATCTACGCTTCTTAATTGCTCAGTTGCTCTTGTTGTTATCAGACTGTTGTTTTTTGCGCCAAGTGCCTTTAAAGCGTCTTCAAACAATCCTATTTGGTCAGGGTTTACAGAATGGTGGGTTATGTCAATAACTGCCACGCATTTTTTTTCATTCTTTTTGTTTAGTAGCTCAACCCTGTCGCCGGTAAATAATCCAAGTTCTTTTGCGTCCTTTTCATGAAGAATAACAACCAGTTTTCCTGTTTTTATCGGAAAAGACTTTACTTTCAAATCCTGAATGTACCCGTCCAATTAATCCACCAAAATTTAATTTATGCAAACTTAATTTAACAAATTGTTCGCAAAGAGAATTAATTGCATTGGTATATTTAAGCGTTGTTGTGGGGGTTGTGGTGCGTAATTAATTTTTTTATTTAATAATACTTGCCAAAAATTGTCCTAAAAATAGTGAAAAATAATTATTGGTTGGTTTTTTTGCTTGGGTTTTTTTTAAGGTAGTTAATTTTTTTTAGATTAAGTATTTTATTTAATTTATTTCTTTTCTGTTTGAAACCCTTTAACTTTTTCTAAAAGCTCCCTTGCTTTTGAATTTTTGTCAAAGTGTTTTCTTGTTGGCTCTACAAGTTTATCCAGGTAAATTGCAGTCGCATTTTTTAGATCCATTGGGTGAAGCTTAGCGTTTAAGTAAGCGTCTTCCATTTCAGAATAGTTGTTAAACTCAATATCCCCCCCGAATTTTGCAGGTCTCTCAATTTTGATTTTATCAAACTTTTCAAACACAATGTACTTATTATATTCAAGGATTGGGTTGTCAATTGAGGATTTTTCTGGGCAGTAGGCTTTTGAAATTTTTCTTTTAATGTCCTCAAAGGTATCTGTCATGAAGATGGATGTATCTGGTTTGCTTTTGGACATCTTTTGGGCAATAGCTTTCTCAACTCCTTCAAGATTACCTTCAACCTTTTGCAGCCCCGCAAGCATATGGTGTGAAACAATTATTGGTTTCCAGTAACCTAATTTTTCCCCGATTTCCCTTGCAAGCACATTAACTTTTCGCTGATCCATTCCAAGTTGTGTTACATCCGCTTTAAGGTAAAAAATGTCGGCGCATTGCATGCATGGGTAAAAAATCTGCGATGCCCTTAATGAATCAGACTCACTTCTGCCCATTATTTGGGAACACCTAATAATCCTTTGCAGCGAGTTTTGAGTTGCTATATTCATTACAAGTTTCCAGTAAGCTGGATCACTCATTGCTTCTTTTGCCCAGATGAATTCCACATTATCCATTTCCATTCCGGTGGTTTTCCATATTTCAATCAAGTACTCGCCCGCAACCTGAATTTTTTCAAGATCCCCCCCAAGCTTGTTATTTGCCCAAGCAAACCAATCAGCAACCCACATCTTGAATTTGAATCCGGCTTTAGTCATTTTGTTTACATTAATTGCCCTTAGAACCCCCTGAGCAATATGCATTTGCCCGCTAGGCTCAAAGCCATCATAAGCAATTGGCTGTTTTTTTGTTTCAAACAAAGTCCTTAATTCTTCTTCAGTGATTATCTCTTCCCCAACCTCTTTTATCAGAGAAATTTTTTCTTCAATCTTCATTAAATCATCGTCCAATTTATTTTTAGCATTAATTTTATTTATAATAATTAAATTTTTTATTAACCACGTTTTTTTGACTAAAGTATATTTTAATGTATTAATTAGATTTGCCCTAATCTATTTTTATTACTTCTTTTTGTGGGGTAATTTTGGTTTTTTTGATTAGATTTTGGTTTGTTTAAGCAGTTAATTTAGGGCATTAATTTTAAAGTTTTAGAAACTCTTTGTGGTGCTTGTCAAGCTCAAGCTTTTTGTACAATAATTCAGTGAGCTGTTGTGGAGCAAAAACACCCATTTCGGTGATTATTCCTTCAATAAGTTTTGAATCAGTCCTGTCAAAAGCAGGGTTAATTATATTTATTTTGCCCCTGGCTTCTTTTTCCCACACTTCATTGGGGTTTCTTTGCTCAATAGGCTCGTCTTTCCCAAAAAAACTCCCCGGCTCGAATTTATGCGTGGAAGCGCAAACATAATGAAGCGTCTCATACCTTTTGCAAACCGTGCTTATTTGGTTAGTCCCGATTTTATTCACAACATCCCCGTCCGCAAGCAAAGCATCCGCACCAGTAAAAAAATAATTACATTTTTTTAGTATAGTGGAAGCAGCATTATCCACAATCAAAGTAGCATCAATCCCAGCATTGGTTAAATCAGTTACCGTCATTCTTCCTTGAAATAATGGTCTTGCCTCGCAGCAATAAATATGGTCAATTTTTCTTTTCGCCTTAATTAAAACATCAACTGCAGAACTTGAATGACAGTGAGTTAAAATAGTCGATCTTGGACTGATTAAATCCGCTCCAAACTGAGCTATTTTTTCCAATGATTCTTTTCTTGCTTTCTCATAATTAATTGCTGTTTCATTAATTCTTTTCTTTATTTCCTCTAACTCAAGTTCTTTGTCAGAAATGCTTTTTTTAAGAATTCTTAATGCTGTCCTAAGCTCGGGTTCTGTTGGTCGGGCAGTGTACAACGAATGAACATTTTTTAAAAATTCCCTCCTAAAAGTAACTTTTGTTTTTGCTTTGCTTTCGCTGACTGCCAAAAGTATGGCTTCCACTGATTTTTTCCGCACATTTGAAGCGCCTTGGATTTTTAATTCCTTAATTTCTTCCACGGTTTTTTGAATAATATTCATTACAATCAGGATAAGTAATGAATTTACTATTATAAAAACTTTCGGACTTGTATAGTTTTAGTAATTTGTATTATTTTAATAATTTTTTTGAGTTTTTTTTAATGACTTTTTAATTTTCTGCCTAAAATATGTTGGTTTTGCCGCAAGTGCTTATTTGCTTGTCCGATTTTTTGTAAAAGAAGCTTTAAATACTAAAAAAGGCTGTTTTTAGTTTGATGTACATAAATAATTCCAGAAAAAAAATTGGGGGCGCCACCTTAACGATTCTATTTGGAATACTTGCGGTGGTAATCCCTTTTGCTGGAATTTATTCAGCCAAAGAATTGCCCTTACTGAATTAACCGATTTTAACAGCATGATGCTGATGCTTTTGTCAGTATTGCTATTGGTTTTTTTGCTTATTAACACATTTACCAGTTTTAATAACGACAGGAAAGCTTTGTTTATTATCGGACTAATCTTCTTTTTGATTGGAATAATTTCATTTATTTGGAACATGCTAATTTACTTGGCGATTTAGTTTTATCGCAGTTTTGTCTTATTTGGCGATATATTTTTATTGCATCTTTGTTGCTTTGTTTGCTACAATTTTTCTCACAAATTTTATTTATTCTAATTTATTTTTTTTATTTTATTTATACTTTTTTATTTATTCTTTTTGGTTTTTGTTTTGTTGATTAGTTTTTGTCTTTCACTTTTTTATTCTTGTTAGCCAAATTTTTTTTTATTTCATTTGCTTTAGTTTTTTATTAGCGTTGTTTTGAACGTTAGTTTTATTTCAGTATTTTATTTTTTAAATTGGTTTAAATTGTTTTTTGACTTGGCGCCCGCCGAGAAGGTTTTTAAAGGAGTTGTTTAGGTATTAATATTATTGTTTTTTGCCTAAAACAAAAGGGTGTGTGTCGATGGATCATATTGTAAGAAGTGCTATAGTTCGGGCACAGGCGGAAATGAAAAATAAGTCTGCTGTTGCTCAAAATAAAGTTTTTAAGAGCCCAAAGCAGCCAGCTGCAGAAAAAAAAGAAAAACACGAAAAGGGAAAGAAAAAAGCCTTTCACACGGATAATGATTTGCTTGAAATGCTTGAGCACAATAAAGCAAAAATTATAGTTATTGGGTGCGGGGGAGGCGGAAGCAACACCATCGAAAGGATGGCAGAAGTAGGGATTGAAGGGGCTAGCACTTTGGCGTTAAACACCGATGCCCAGGATTTGCTTTCAACAAAATCTGATAAAAAAATATTGATAGGTAAAAAACTTACTCGCGGATTAGGTGCGGGGTCAGACCCACAGATAGGAGAATCGGCGGCAAGGGAGTCAGGAGATGAAATAACCGAAATTTTAAAAAATGCTGATTTAGTTTTTATTACATGCGGACTTGGAGGCGGAACCGGAACAGGGTCTGCTCCAGTGGCTGCGGAAATAGCAAAATCAGTAAAAGCCCTGACAGTTGCGGTAGTAACTCTTCCATTTACTGTAGAAGGGAAGAAAAGGATGGAAAATGCGATGTATGGGCTTGAAAGGTTGCAAGAACACACGGACACAATAATAGTAATACCAAATGACAAAATACTTGAAATCGCCCCAGATTTGCCGATAAATGCGGCATTCAAAGTTGCTGATGAAGTTTTGACAAATGCGGTTAAGGGAATAACCGAATTAGTCACAAAGCCAGGGCTGATAAATTTGGATTTTGCGGACTTAAGGACAATATTATCAAGAGGCGGCGCCGCAATGATTGGCTTAGGCGAATCAACAAGAGGAGAAAGCGGAGAAGCAAGGGCACTAGAAGCTGTTGAAAATGCACTAACCTCCCCTCTACTTGATGTTGATATTTCAGGCGCAAACAGGGCGTTAGTAAATGTTGTTGGTGGAACCGACATGACCCTAAGGGAAGCGGAATTGATTGTTGAAACCGTTTCAACAAAAATTCACAGCGCAAGCCACATAATTTGGGGGGCGATGGTTGACGAAAGCCTTCCAAAAAACCACATCCAAGCCATGGTGGTAATTGCTGGAGGGAGATTCCCTTACCTTGAAGGCGGCAAACATGAAAAAAGCAAGAAGGATGAAAATATTGATTTAGGGATAGAATTCACATAAATGATTTGATTATTACTGGCTGCCAAAAAGAACAAAAAAATATTTGGAATGGCAAAAAATTGTTTTTTAAAGGCACCAGTATAAATGTTTTTTTAGATAGTCAGTTGTTTTCGCGAATTGGTTGTTTTTGATAAATTAGTTTTTTTGGTAAATTTATAAGGTGAGAATGAATGAATATGGCAGGCATGTTTTCAAAATTATCAGGAATGTTTTCACAATTCCTTGACGATTCAAAGAGAATATTTTTTGTGTCAAAAAAACCCACTTGGGATGAATACAAAAGAATGGCACTAATCGTGGCGCTTGGAATGGTAATAATAGGTGTTCTTGCTTACTTTATTTTCCTGCTTTTCGCACTCTCGGGCGTAGGATACTAAACAAAGGCTCTTTGGATTTTTTGTTAGGGATTTGTTTTTGGCTGCGTAAAGGCAGGTTTTTAAACTTGTCTAATGAGTTTTATTTTAATTACTTACTTAGCTGAGCTTGGTAAGTTAAGGTTAAATGAATATTGAGTTTAAACGAATAATAAGAATATTCTTTAATTAAAATGAAAATTGAATTTTTAGTATTTTTTAAACAAGTTTAGTTATTTGGTTTTTAGTTATTTGATTTGTGTGAATTAAGAGTTTTTTTTGAAATGATTTTTGGTTAGGTGATGAAATGATTTTTCCGGTAAGAACAACAGTAGGGCAGGAACAATTAGTTGTGGATATTTTGAGTTCAAAAATAGCCAAAGAAGAACTAAATATTTATTCAATAGCTGTAGTTCCTGGATTGAAAGGATATATTTTGATTGAAGCAGATAATGAAGTTACATTAAGAAGGGGAATTACAGACACTTCCCATATAAAGGGTTCTGGAATAGTTAAAGGAGCAGTTAATATTGAAGAATTATCAAGCCTTCTTGAATCAAAACCATTAATGAAATCAATACAGACAGGACAGACAATAGAAATAGTGTCAGGTCCATTTAAGGGAGAAAAAGCAAAAGTAACAAGGGTAAACCCGTCAAAAGAAGAAGTAACCGTGGAGTTATTAGAGGCAGCGGTTAAAATTCCGGTTACAATAAAGGCTGAAAACATCAAAGTACTTCAATAGTATCATGCAAAAATTTATAGTTACGCGTTTATGATGCACTAAAAAAGGCAAAGGGCTTCTAACTTTGCTTTTTATTCAACGTGCAAAGTGGTGGCAATAGTTTAAAGATAAAAAAATTAAAAGGTGAATTGGAATGGGAGAATTAAAAGTAATGATTGATGGTGGAAAAGCAACTGCCGGAGCACCGTTAGGACCTGCATTAGGACCAACAGGGGTTAATATAGGGGCGGTTGTTTCAAAGATTAATGAAAAAACAGCTTCCTTGACAGGAATGAAAGTTCCAGTAACAATAAAAATAAACAAGGACAAGAGTTTTGATATTGAAGTAGGATTGCCTCCAATAAGTGCGTTAATAAAGAAGGAATCAAAAGCAGCAAAAGGCGCGGCCAATCCAAAAGTGGATGTAATGGGCAACTTAACAATAAAACAAGTTATTTCCATTGCTTATACAAAATATGACAAGCTCAATTCGTATGAATTAAATAATTGCATTTCAGAAGTAATTGGTTCGTGCGACTCAATGGGGATAACAATTGAGGGCATGAAGGCTCGCGATGCGCAAAAAGCTTTAAGAGAAGGGAAATGGTTTAACGAAATTGGGACTGCAAAAGCTGCGGAACTAAAATAATTAAAAACCCATTTCTTTCTTTTTTTTTTATTTTGAAAAAAAGTTAAATTTTTGATTTTCTAAAACTGTTTTTTATAATGATTACTTTTTTGACTTATTTTTATTTTCATCCATTTTTCTTATTGCATTAATGAACCCATCAAAGTTTTCTATAATTCCTTTTGCTTCTTCATGCGTCATTTCTCCCCGTTTTTTCAGGTCTAAGAAAAAATTCACACAGTAAGCATGGCTCTCTTCTGCTGAACTTAATCCATTTTTTCTGTATGCTTCTAAAATCATTGGTCTCCAATTATAGGCATGTTCAGAAATAAGTTCTTCAATCAAGCGTCTTCTAAATATTCTTTCCGAATGCCTTTCAGCATCCCATAATTTGCGCAATTTTGGGTCTTTCGGAGGATTTGGAATAATGAGTCTTAAAAATCCTTTTGTTTTTTTTTTGTTTTTCATAAAGATAAACAGTTTATCAGATTTTTTTTATTACTGTTTGTTTATTTTAGTAGTCTTTAGCAATGTAAACAACATGATTGGCTTTTTTGTTGCAGACAACACAATTGCCAGTAACTTTGTCTTTTGTATCAATTCTTGTTCCCCTTATTTTTCCGCCTGTTTCTTTTTCAATGACTTCAGCGCAAGGCACTCCGTCTTTTTTAACTGAACAAAAATTAGCTTTAGCTATTCCTGTTCCCACAATTTTCTTAACTTCTTCAATACTTTTAACCTCCTTAATTAAGCCTTCAAAGGATTTCATTGCTTTTTGTTTTAAATTTTCACTTAATTCTTTCCCCTGTTTCTCAATTTCTTTTGCCAAGTCTTTTTCGGTTACATTTAATTTTTTCTCATTATCTCTTCTAAATAAAACCACCTTTTTTTCAGCCAAATCCTTTGGGCCAATTTCTACTCTTAAAGGAACTCCTTTCATTTCCCAGAAATAAAACTTTTCTCCAGGGCGTTTGTCACTATCATCAAGCTCAACTCTAAAACCAGCTTCTTCCAATTTTTTCTTGAGTTGCTTTGCTTTTTCCAAAACTTTGGGTTCTTTTTCAAAAAGAATTGGGATTATTGCTATTTGTTTTGGTGCGATTTCGAAAGGAAATTTTAACCCCTTATTATCTCCGTGGGTTAAAATAACTGAAGCAAATATTCTGGATATTGCCGGGCCATAACAGGTAGTGAAAGGAGTTTTTTCTTTTTCGTCCCTATCCACATATTTTATTCCAAAAGATTTTGCGAAGTGCTGGTTCAATAAGTGCGTGCTTGGCTGTTGAACCACTCTTCCCTGTGGGGTAATTGCATCTGCCCCAAAAGTTCTAGCCGCTCCTGGGAACTTGTCCCAATCGGGCCTTTCGAAAACTATTGTTGGGACTCCAAACACCCCAAAAACAATTCTTTTGGTTGTCTCCATATCCTCTAAGACATTCCCAAACGCCTCTTCTTCTGTTCTAAAAGCGCAGTGGGTTTCAATCCAGTGAAATTCCCTGCTCCTTAAAAATGGTCTTGTGGCTTTAGTTTCATATCTAAAAACCTGCCCTCTTTGGTAAGTCTTGTAAGGTAAATCTTTGTAAGAGCGAATCCATAACGAAAACATGGAGTAAAAAGCAGTTTCAGAAGTCGGCCTAAGCGCCAAGCGTTCTTCAAGCTTTTCACTCCCCCCCTTTTCCACCCAAAAAACTTCCGGAGTAAAGCCCTCAATATGCTCTGCTTCTTTATGGAAATAATTTTCTGGGATTAATGTTGGGAACCAATAATTCTTATGCCCCCTTTTTTTTAAATCCTCTTCTAAATAATCATACATTTTTTCCATCGCTTCAACAGCCCACGGCTGAAAAACAATGCACCCCTTAACCCCGTAACGAATATCCGCAAGCTCTGCTTCTTTAATAATTTCAGTGTACCATTCGCTTGGATTCTTCTCCATATTTGGAAGACTTATTTTATCAGCCATAAAATCACTTTCTAATTAATACTTGAATTGTTTAATACTTGTCCTATTCTAAATAATTAAACTTACTCCAACTAAGTATTTAAATTCGTGTTTTTTGGTTTTATTTAAACTTTTAAAATGGAAGTAGCGCAGATAGAATTTTTGAAATAATGGAATAGATTATTTCAAAATTTATGAATAAATTGGATTTAAGTGTTCCATTAGAATTATTCACTTTTATTTAGAATTATAGTTGCGAGGCTTTTTAGTTGAATTAAATAATTATTCGTATCTTGAACTTGGGTGTCATTCATAGGCATAGCAATAACAAATGCAAAC
>CAZIPK010000012.1:0-7829 GCA_964541135.1 uncultured archaeon
CGTATTGCCCCCTCCTGTCCCGCCGCCTGTTGGGGGGGATGAAACTGACACTGTGGCACTTGCATTTAAATCCAAAGAATTATGATCAGCATAATCACTTGCCTTAACAAAAAACATGTGCTCTCCATTTGGAAGGTTTGGAAAAATGTAGGAATTTGAATCTATTTTAATCCATTCTCCGCCCTCTTTTTTCACCCAGTAATTTTTTACCCCGCTTTCATTTTCATCAGTTGCACTAAAATTAAGAGTAACACTTGAACCGGACGCAGCCGCATTTAGGGATTGCATTATTGGAGCATTAACATCAATATTGATGCATTTCGTTTTAGAATTTGAATCATTTCCAGCAAAATCAAATCCTTGGACAAAATAACAATAAGTTTTTCCCGCTTCAATTAAGTTATCAAAATAATTTGCGCCAGATGTTGGCCCAATGCTTGAAAAATTTGAATTGTTAAAATCGGCTTTCCAGAGAAAATATTCCTTCACTCCACTTAAGGCGTCAGTAAAACCACTCCATTCTATTAACAATGGCTTTAACCCGAAATTGTAATCAAAACCAATGCTGTTATTTATTTCGCCTGCAATTGGTGCGCTCTTATCTAAAAGCAATCCATTAATCTTTTCTGTTTCCATACTCCCCGCATTATCAATTGAATAATAGTAAATCAAATTATTTCCATCCGAGTTGATTTCTATTATTGAATTGGCATCATATTCCGCCCAGGCATCGCTTTGATTCAGTTTGTAAAATGTTTTTTTGCATCCGCTTAAATTATTGTCAGTACAGCTTATTGCCGCATTAAAGTCTTTTCCCTCCCAGCCGCTTGGGGAAACAGTTGAAATTGGAGCACTTTTGTCAAGAAGCGCTGTTAATGAGCTTGTTGAAACATTGCCGGCATTGTCAACAAATAAGTAATCGATTTTATAGTTGCCGTCAGAATTAATATTAATGTTGAATGGTTCTTCAAAATTAATCCAGTCAAGATCATTGTCCGAATCAATCCTGTATTTTGCCTGTTTTTTCCCTGAAGGGGCAAAGTCAACATTAAAACTTATTAAATAATCATAATTGACCCAATCGTTTGGAAAAGAATCAATCAAAACAACAGGGGCTTGGGCGTCTCTTTTGATTACAAACGAAGCTTGGGAATAGTTCATTGAATAATCAGTTGCTTTAATCGTTAGGTTGTTGTCCCCATCAGTGCTTAAAGAGTTAGCGTCAAAATGCAAATTTTTTGAAATGGGATCAAAATAAAATCTTTCATTCCCAAGTTTGTATTCAATTGAATTAAAAACAACTGCTAATTTTGTTTCATCAAGAGAGAAATCAATAATTTGCGCAACAAGGTTTGAATCAAAATTAAACCATCCGCCGTCAACTGGGTTGATTAAATTTACTTGCGGAGGGTTATTGTCTATAAAAAAGCTTTTTGAATAAAGCTCATCAGGAACCAGAATGCTTGAATCTGGAAATAGTATAAACCTTGCCCTTATTTTGTAGTTGCCGTCTTGTATTTTTTGCATTGACCCACAGGATGAATTAGTGTCCCACTTGTATGAACAATAATAATCATTGACTGATAATTGGCTGCAATTAATCCCACCCAAATCAAATACATTGACATCTCCATTAATTATGCAATTAATTGACTCATCAAGGGAATTAATCAGTTTTATTTCAGCTGCAAGCGAGCCAGAAAAACCATTTAAATCAAAATCAATTAACTGCATGCCTGAGTAATAACCCTCTTTGGGATTATTTATGCTAAAAGTTGCCGCAAAAACACTTGGAAGAAATAATGACATTATCAAAGCAAAAATAATTGTCTTTCCCAGGCGATTCATCTAATACACTATAAATAATATCAATTCAGGATTTATAATCCTTGCGGAAATTTTTTTAAAGTTTCCCAAATTAAACACCCTCACAACCCACCACCAATTTTTTAAAAAAATGTGTTTAAAAAATTCAGGTGCTTGGAGAATTCATTAAGTACAATTAATAATAAATACTACTTTTGCTCTATTACTGCTGATGGATTACACCAACCTTGATTTTTTTGGTTACAATGAGGATCAAAGAAAAGTCCTTAATTTAATTAGGGAGAGCAAATTAAAAGGTGCGAAAGTTGCCTTGATGTGCGCTCCGGCATTTGTTGTTGATTTTGATTCCAAGTCCTTTGTTCTCTTAATGAGGGGGCTTGGCTTTGATAAGGTTACCGAACTGACTTTTGGGGCTAAGATAGTTAATCAGCAGTACCACAAATTTATTCATGATCATTACGCTTCTTATGTTCGTAACGGCAAAAAAAAAGACAAGAATTTTCAAAAAGTGTTTATTGCATCTGTCTGCCCAGCAAGTGTTTCTTTGATTCAGACTCAGTATCCCAAGCTGGCAAAATATTTACTGCCTTTTGTTTCACCCATGGGGGCAATGGCAAAAATTGTTAGAAAGAATTTCCCAAAGCACAAAATTGTTTTTTTAGCGCCTTGTGGAGCAAAGAAGGTTGAAGCAACCAAAATTTTGGGCAAGGACAAAAAGCCTTTGATTGATGCTTGCGTGACTTTTCTTGAGATGAAGCAGATTGTTGCTAAAGAAAAACCTTCCAAAAAGGGCGCTGGCGAATTTGATTCTTTCTACAATGATTACACAAAAATTTACCCTCTTTCAGGCGGTTTAAGTGCCACGCTCCACTATAAGGGCATATTGCATAAAACCGAAGTGGTTGCGGAAGATGGATGCGTGGACTTGCAAAAGCTTTTCTCAAAGCACCCCGACAAAGTTTTTTATGATATTTTGTTTTGCGAGGGAGGATGCATTGGCGGTCCGGGGGTAGCATCACAGAAGCCTATTTTTTGGCGGAGAAAAAGAGTGCTTGATTATAGAAATAATTCAAAAAGAAACAAAACCGGCAAAAAAGCGGGGCTTGAAAAATACACTAAAGGGATTAATTTTTTCAAGGAGTATACAAAAAAATAATTGCCAAATTAATTTAGTAAATACCTCCTCAACACCTTTTAAAGCAACAGATTAACACCGCATCTAAAATACAAAGTATTTTGTATGAGACCATGTGGTATTAAATCCATTTTTCCAAAAATTTATTATTTTAAGTCCTTACCTAACTAATATTAATTTTTCCAAACAGGATAGTCATTATGATTTATCATTTAATCACCACGCCTGAGTGTAATTTGGCTTGCGAGTATTGTCTGGGCAAGGCTTTTAGCGAGCCTGATTCTTGCATTGAGTTTGAATCCGTTCCACAGAATGCCCAATATTCAATGGGTGAACTGAATTCTTTTCTAAAAAAAGACAATGACAAGCCGGTTTCGCTTATTTTTTATGGTGGGGAGCCCTTGCTTAACATTGATTTGATTCAAAAGGTAATGGATTCGCAAGTTAAATACAAAACCGTTAAAAATTTTTTAATCCAAACTAACGGGGTTTTGCTAAACAAATTGCCAAAAAAATATGTGACTAAATTTCACACTATTTTGGTTTCGCTTGACGGTGGGAAAAAAACAACTGACAAGAACCGCGGGGCAGGCACTTGGGGGAAGGTTAATTCTAATTTGCATTTAATCAAAAAAAACGGTTTTAAGGGCGAATTGATTGCAAGAATGGCTGTTGAAGAGCCTGCTGATTTTTTTAGTGATATAATGGATTTGATTAATCCAAAAGATGAGGGCGGCTTTGCCTTTACCTCAATTCACTGGCAGCTTGACGCCAATATGTGGCACGATTATGAGAAAAGGAATTTCTCTAAATGGATTAAAGAGTACAACAAAGATATCACTAAGCTTGCAGATTTTTGGGTTTCACAATTAAGATTGGGAAGGGTTTTGAGGATTTACCCTTTCATTGGTATTCTTGATTCTATTCTTAATGGAACAAAATATCATTTGCGCTGCGGTTCAGGCGTGGGGAATTTTACTATTCTCACTAATGGAAAAATTTCTGCCTGCCCGATAATGTCCGGGGTGAAGGAAAAATATTTAGGGGATATTAAAACCACTGACCCTAATTCTCTTCCGTTTAAATTAAAAATTGGTGAACCCTGCCTTTCTTGCATTGATTTTGAGTTGTGCGGGGGCCGCTGCATTTACTCAAACCATTACCCTGTTTGGCCCAAAAAAGGAATTGAAGAATTGTGCAATACTATCCACCACTTAATTAGTGAAATGAAGAGAATTGCGCCGCTAGTCAAAAAACTTATTGAAGAAGAAAAAATAAAGAAAGAAGACTTAGAATTTTTAAAGTACAATTGCGCGGAGATTATTCCGTAACCTCAATAGACCGAGGCAAAAGATACTTGACTTTCTCCAAATGCCGCAGGTTCGAAAAACCTATTTTTCCAAGGAACAGCATAACATTTTTCTCGCCGTTAATTTGAATTTGTTGTGCCCTGCCTTCTGGCCTTAAATGAATTGAATGAGGAATTCCAAAATTTTCAAGTATTTCATGCAATTGTTCAATCAATTTTGGGCTTGCAGATGTATAATTTACTCTAACATATGGCTTTACATAGACTTTTCTTTTGTCAAAGCCAACACCGCCATCTGTATTAAACATCCCGCGGAGAGTTGCCCTTAGCATATGTTCTGGCGCATCAAGAATTTCTTGTGGAATTTTAACTGCATAACACTTAACCCCCGCAGGTATTTCAAAACGCTGAGTAAGAAGCTCAAAAACTCTCTTTGAGCATATATGGAGATTTATTCCACAGGACCTAAAAATAATCCTTGGCTCTATTCTAAATATTTTCTGGCAGATAGGTTTAAGCACCCTAAAATAATAGTCATTATCTAAAACTTTGTCGCCAGTTATGAGCACATAGTAATGATGTTGAGATTTATTGGTACAACCATCACCAATAACAACCCCCACAAATTCGCATAATTCTTCTGAAAGCGGCTGATTTATATCAAAGTCATATTTTACTCCCCCACCAGGTTTTAAGCGCACCTTCTCGCGGCCTAAGGCATATATCCACTTATGCTTCCTATAAGTTGTTTTTCCACCCAACACTGCTCCCCAATTTCTATCTTTAACAAATGTTTTCTTCCTAAATAAAGCATGTTTTTCAGGTAAGATAAACCTTAACAAAAAATCAAAACGTTCTTGGGGGAGAAGAATTTTCCCGAATCGGTAAGTATCAAGTACAGTGCGTGTAGTACCCATCTCAAGAGCTAATTTTTCCCAAGACAAGCAACAGTTGCTTTTTATTTCTGAGAAAAATTTGTTTCTGTCTCCAGCCTTTTCAAAACCAATTCGACACATATTGAAAAATTTCTTCTTGTGTTTATGAACTTTTCTGAAGTGCCATGCCGATGGAAGCTTTTGGGGGGATTTGAACCCCCGACCCCCGCATTACGAGTGCGGTGCGCTACCGCTACGCCACAAAAGCTTAAAAAAATTATTCCCCAAAGCGCTTTTTATTCTTTCCTTATCTTCGCCATGAAGAATTGCTGTGTGTCGTTGTCCTGCGGGTAAAGACGCGCGCAATTCTCACACAATTTATTTTCACGAATTTTTATTCCTTCAAGTTTTATTGGAACAACAGTTGCTTTTCCAAATTCTTCTTTTCCTTTTTTCCCGTCACGTTCTTTAAGCAAATGAAATATTACTTCCTCGTCTTCTTCAGGGGCGAATGTGCAGGTGGAGTAAACCATTTCCCCTCCTTTTTTTAAATAATCAAATGCTCTTATTATCAAGTGTTTTTGTTCGGCTGATTTTTTTTCAACTAATTTTTGCGACCAGTCAATGAGCGCTTCCCTTTTTTTCCTTACTAATCCTTCGCTTGAGCAGGGAGCGTCAAGGAGTATTTTGTCAAACCTTTTATTCCGCTTCAAGTTCCTAAAATCAATTCTCTTCGCTTCTACGTTTTCTAATTTGAATCTCTCAATTGTTCTTTTTAATATAGCAAATCTTTTGCTGTGTACTTCTGTTGCCAATACTTTCCCAGCTAAGTTGCTTAATTGGATTGTTTTCATTCCTGGAGCGGCGGTAGCATCAAGAACATAATCATTTTTTGAAACATTTAGTGCAACTACAGGAAGCATTGATGCTTTTTCCTGAATTGAAATAAGCCCTTTTTGGTATTCTTCTAAGTGCCCGGGAACATTGTATTCAATGAAAAATGATTGATTATGGAAAGGCAATTGTTCAAATTTAATGCCTTTTGATTTTAGTAAATCCCTAACTTCCACAACGCTTGTTTTGTTTGTATTCACCCAAAAAGATTTTGGTTGCTTTCTTTTAATTGTTTGGAAAAATTCTATCCATTCACTTCCAAGCAAATCAGAATACTTGTCCAAGAATTTCTGAGGGAAATAAGTTTTTCTCATAAAAAGTAATTTAATGGATTAATTTATTACCTTAATCATCAGCACAAAATTTTTGGCGCATTAAAGCAGCAATTAAGAATTAGTGTCTGATAGCGCCAAGTCTATTTCTTCAAGCGAGCTCCTTAACCCCGAAATGTCCACGCTTACTTCATCAAATGCATTTTGGGCTTCGGCAGGAGAAGTAATTATTATGGGGGTTATTACTCCGCTTCTGTCATCCTCCGCGTATTGGGATGCTTGGAGAAAATAAAAAATTGATAATGCCGCCACAACTACGATTATCACGCCAATAAAACCAAAAAGCATCGTTTTGTTTTTGTTCAAAAAATCCTTATCGAAACCCATTTCATCAACCTTCATTTTTTTCAAATCAATTTTTTTCTAAAAACCCAAAGCAAATTTACTCCAATAAAGCTAAAAGCACTTCTTTTAGCGACAAATCTTTTATTTCCCTGACTTTGTCCCTTACTTCCTCTGCTTTTTCTTCGCTGAACGAATCAACATTGTCCCTAATTTCCTTTTTCACTTCGTCAATCTTTACATTTGCTTCATCTATTAACTCTGCCGCTCTTTCAAATTTTTCCGCGTAAGCCGAATCGTTTTGGCTCTTATAATAATTTGCGAGCGACAATAATTTTACCTTAACTTTGTTCATTTCAATTTTGAGGGTTTCAAGTTTTAATGCAAGTTCAAGCAATTTTGTGGAATCATTAAGTATTTTTTTGTTAACTGCTGTTTTCTCCACCAAATTATCTTTTTCACCAAGGCATTCAACAACTACAAGGCATCCTGATGCATTTGTTTTTGTAAGCAATTGCCCTCCCCTTGATTCACAGAATTGCTTTTTTTCTAATGGAATGTCCTCAATTTTTGTGCAAATGGATGCTGATGAATTGGCATCATTTTCAAACCCGCTTTGGCTGCTTGAAGCGCAGAAGTAATAATTGCACCCATTCTTAAAACCGACTATAACCTGACCATTATTTGCCCTGCATTTTTCTTTTATCTTCTTAATTTCTTCGATTGGCTGCATTTCGCAATTTTTTTCCCCAGGACAAATTATTTCTTCTTTGCCATTGCAAACAACTGATTTGCATCCATTTATGTCAATTGTTGATTGGCATCCTGGGAAGCACTGGTCTCTTGTCTGAAAATCCGCAACATAAACTTCTTTTCCAACACATCTCTGAACATCAGTTACTTCATTAGCGTCTATCGAAACATTATTTAAGTCCCGATAATTCGTGCGTGGATTTGTTTCGCATCTCTGGCTAAGACCTGCGCAAGTCTTTCTTGCTAGTTCTCTTAAGAAAGCATAAGGGTAACAACCATCATTCCTAATCTCTTTTTGTACTTCGCTACACCACTCAACAGTTTTTACTTCCCCCGTTCCGCTTATTTGAGTTGGGCATAAATCGTTTGTCCCAAATCTAAAAGCCGTTCCATTTGAGCATTTCCAGTATGCTGATTTGTAA
>CAZIPK010000012.1:7839-12538 GCA_964541135.1 uncultured archaeon
AAAACTCTGCAGGGACATTCTTTTTCACGCACTTCCCGTATTCTGCTGGCGAAACTGGCACGTCACATGGTTTTGACAATTCATGCCTTAGTATGTTATTTGAATTTCCACCACAAAAATCAATTGAAAATCTTTTCCACTCTTCAGTTGTTTTGCATGGATTACTTTCAGAGCTCACTGCTGAAATCCATTCTTTTCCATCAGCACACTTTAAATTTAGGGAAGAGTACTTTATTTGTGCCGGCATTTTTTGAAGAATCTCTTTTTTTTCTAATAAGCACTCATAGCCTTCCGGGCACTTTAACCTATCCGGACCACCACACCTTAAATTAGGGTCAATTTCATCACAAGCCCCTCTTCTTACTACTTCAAACCCTGCACACTTGGCTTCGCATTCATTCCCAAATGTCCTCTTGATTACTTTGCATGTCCTATTAACATCAACCATATTGGTATCTGCGCACTCATTTTTAGTTGCGCAAACAGGGTTGTACTCTTTAGTGCAAGCACATGGCGGAGGTTCTTGCCCTTTGCAATCAAATCTAATTACTTCATTTACTCCATCAATTACCGTGCTTTTTTCGCCAAAGCAATTGCTTTTCCATAAAACACTTTGCCCCCTTACTCCCCGAACTTGTGCAATACAATCATAATAACCATTGCACCCATAATACTGCTGCCCATTCAAATCACTTTTTACTTCTGCCCAGCATCGGTTTTGTCCGGCAGTCGCCCCTGGAGAATGTGCCGCATTTGCATCTACAAAAACACATTTTACCGATTCATTCACAAACTCATTAGCTGGTTGGTTGCAGTCGCTTTGACAGTTTGCATAATTTTCCCATCCTGATTCGCACACTCCATTCCCGCATTTTGAGCAAATGCTTGCTCCAATTAAAGGAACTAGCTTTCCAGCTGCATCCCGATGAGTGGTTGGTATTGCGTTTAGCCCTTCACAGCACTGGTATGCCGGAGTTACTGGCATTGTTCTTCCTTCCTTTACGCATTCATTGCACGTGCCATAATGCAAAAAGGTTGCACCTTCTAATTCCAAAAAGCACTTGTTTGAAAATGTTCGCTTTTCAAACACACAATCCGGACAGTTAAGATTAAGGTCGCTTACTGGACAAGTAGGGCACATTTTAACTTCCCCGCATGCAGGAACATAATCAGTCGTGCACATAGTGTTATTGTCAGGCGAATTACCATCCTCAGCAAAACAAACCGCTGGCAGAGCCAATAAAATAAGTGCTAATACAAATATTTTTTTCATCATAAGAAAACAAGCATTTTTTTGTATTTAAACCTTTTTGTTTGCTTTGACAAAGGAAAAACCGTATTTTTAGCATAAAAAAACCTTTTTTTGGTTTTTTTTCCAAAAAATGCATATTTTTAAACAAGTTTGAGTCTTAATAGGAATATATTTTATAGGTATTAATCAATTATCTATAATAATAAAAGCAAAAGGTGTTAATTATGGCTGGTATGCATAATGAATTGAGCGACTTAAAGTATGAATATGACAAAGCCGTTAGGCTTAGGGATAACTTGCAAAAAAATCTTGACAGGAAAAAAAAGCTTAACCTTGCCGACGCTGGTTTTGAAGATGATGTTAAGTATGAAATACAACAGGTTGATGAAAAAATTTCCGAGATGCGTTCAAAAATAAGGCGGCTTGAGTCAGAAGCTACAAGGGCAAAAGTAATTTCCGAGACTAACGAGCGTTCCCCTTGGGAAAAATAATTTTTTTATTAAAAAAAAGTAGTTTCTTGTTTTGCACAAAACAGAACCGCTTTTAAATAATCAAAAATCTTCTTAATGCCCACAAGAATAATTCTTAAAAATTTTTTTTATGCAGTTCTTTAAGAAAAATTCAGCCAACTCAATTAAGTGCACTGCTTGCAGGCATTACTGCACCATCCCTCTTGGGAGTTTTGGTTTTTGCGGGGCAAGAAAAAATGATGGGAACAAAATAAAGCTTATTACTCATTCAAAACCAGCTTCACTACATCTTGATCCCATTGAAAAAAAGCCTTTGTACCATTACTTACCTGGCTCAAAAACATTAAGCATTGGTTTTTTTGGGTGCAATTTTAAGTGCGATTTTTGCCAAAATTTTGACATTACTTTTAAGCGCAGGTCGGCAATTGAAGACGAACTTTCTATAATTGAGGAAGTTTCTCCAAAAAAATTTGCCCAGCTCGCGGTTAAGCAAAAGGCAAGGAGCGTTGCTTTCACTTATAATGAGCCTTCAATAAATGTAGAGTATAATATTGAAGCGATAATTGAAGCAAAAAAACAAATGCCTTTACTTGGGACAGTTTATGTTAGCAATGGTTTTGAATCAATAGAACAAATAAAAGCATTAACAAGCAAAAAAACAAAACTTGATGCCATTAATATTGATTTGAAGAGTTTTGACTCGGAATTTTATAATAAAACCTGCGGAGCAGGGCTTGAGGGTGTTCTTGATTCAATAAAAAAATTCCATTCTGCAGGAGTTCTAGTTGAATTAACTACTTTGTTAATTCCTGGAAAAAATGATTCTGCTGATGAAATTAAACAAATAGCTCAATTTATTTCTGGCGTGGATAAAAATATTCCTTGGCACTTAAGCGCTTTTTATCCTATGCATAAATTCTCCCACCTGCCCCCAACAAGCATTGAATCTATTAGGAGGGCAATTAAAATAGGGCATGAAGCTGGATTGAATTTTGTTTATGGGGGCAATGTCCTTGATTCTGAATTTGAGAGCACTTATTGCCCTTCTTGCGGCAACATATTAATCAAGCGGGAAGGTTTTAATGCTGAAGTTGTTGGTATGGATAAAAATTCCTGCCTTGAATGCGGAAAGAAACTAATAGGAGTCTTTGAATAAGGCTCCAGCCAATAACGCGTCAAAAAAATTAAGGGAATTATTCCGTAATAAAATGGAAACTGGCCCTGCCCAGCTTAAACAAAAATTTATATTCAATTAATTCCTTTCAATTGCTGTATTTTTGATGGATATTGTTGTTGTTAAGAATGTTTCAAAAAAGTATGGTGCTAAAACCGTGCTTGATGATGTTTCTTTTAGCATTGAGAAGGGGACTATTTTTGGTCTTCTTGGAAGCAATGGCGCGGGGAAAAGCACTATTACTGCAATAATGCTTGGTTTGGAGAAAACTGTTTTTGGCAAGGTCACTATTTGCGGGGAGGATAATCCAAGAAAGGTGCGTGGAAAAATCGCGCTTGTCCCGCAGGAAACCGCATTCTACAAGGATTTTACAGTTAAGGAGAACCTTGATTTTTTTTGTTCAATTGAAAACCTTAAAGGAAAGCATTTAAATCAAAAAGTGGATCACTTGATTAATTGGCTTTCTTTAAAAGAATTTAGAAATATTAAGACCGGTTTTTTGAGCGGAGGCTATCAACGGCTTTTGAACATTGCTCTTTCTCTTATTACTGACCCCGAGGTTCTCTTCATGGATGAGCCCACAGTGGGTCTTGATCCTTCCATGCGAAAGCTTCTTTGGGAAAAAATCCATGAATTGAAAAAGGGGGGAATGACTATTGTTTTAACCACCCATTATATGGATGAGGCCCAAAAGCTTTGTGATAAAATCGCTTTGTTAAAAAAAGGCAAGTTGATTTCGATTGGAACGCCTGACAGTCTGGTCAAGGATTATGGTGGTTTGAGGACCGCAGTTTTGCAGGTTCAAAACGGCTTAAAGGAGTGCGATCTGCCTTTCTTGGAAAAAATTTTTGGCAACAGGGATTACATAATTCAAAATGAGTGGATTTTCATTCCCCTAAAAAGAGGGGATAATTTTTCAAAAGTTGCTGAATTGACTGAAGAGCTTGTTGACAAAGGGTATGTTATTGTTTCTTCAACAACCCGCGAACCAAACCTTGAGGATGTTTTCATCAATTTGACTGGGGAAAAGTTTGCGCTTGAAAAGTGATTTTAATGAAAATAATAAAATTAATGCTTAAAGAATTTTCTCTTGTAAAAACCCAGCGGATTGGTTTATTACTAATGGTGCTTTACCCCCTGCTTGTCGTCATTCTTTTAGGGACAGCTTTTAGCGGGAATGATTTGTCAAAAATCAAGGATATTAAAGTGGGTTATATTGACGGCGTTGGTTTTGGATCTGAAATTACAAATAAAGCCGCAAAATTTGAAGGAATTACTTTGATAGAATACTATGATGAATATTCTCTAAACGATGCTGTTTCAAGAAATTATATTTCCGCCGGATTTAGGATTTTTACTAACCCTGAAAACAAAATCGCAGTGGAGCTTATTGTTGATAATTCAAATCCCCTGTCCTCAAAATTAATTTCTGAAATAGCAAAAGCAATAACGCGGCAAATAGCGACTGAGAAGGCGCAAGGCGCGATTGAAACTCTTTGGACTACGGTGATTTCTTTTGAGTCAAGCATTGATTCGCAGAAGCAAAGCATTGCTGATTTTAGAGTCCAGCTTGATGAGACCAAGGATTCTATTGATTCGCTTGAAAACAGGATTAATGAGCTTGACATTAGCGAGATAAGGGCTTCTTTAGAAAGGCAGGACCAGATGATTGACCAATACCGCGAAAAAAACAGGCGGTTTAAGGAGAAACTTGATTCTTTTCGGGCTTCTTTCACGGATTTTAAGAATCAAATGTATGCTTTACAGAACCAGCTTTATGTTCAGAAAAGCAACTTGGCAGTT
>CAZIPK010000013.1:0-12262 GCA_964541135.1 uncultured archaeon
CATTTGAATAAGCATAACCCCAGCCATAAGAATTAGGTGCAACTCCAGAAGCAGAAAAAGAATTGTTATTACCCCCAAAAAGGTTAACACCATAAATAGTTTCAGCTTTACAATTACCTGGAGGCCCGGTTGTTGCAAGGTTATCGCCATTAGAAGCATTTGAAACAATTTTTGCCCAACCATCAATAGAAGTCCCTTCAATCCAAGAATCAATATTTGCTGAAGGAGAATAATGTGTTAAGCCCGGCCCGCTTGATTCTCTATATAACGCCGAAATATTTTTTCCAAGAGCTCCGTTCATAGCAAAAGCAGTATTAAGCCCTTGCCCAGCAACAAAAACCCATTTTGTTGATGTTGTAGATCCATAAACTGCATGAGTGACAGGCAAATAAATATTAACAGAATTATCACACTCCCTCTCTTCATTCTCAGGAGTAATAGAAAACGCCGGCATTGGAGTATTTTCGAAAGAATTATAAATACAGCTTGAAACCAATGCGTCACTTGAAGGGTAACTTAAATTAGCCCTAACAGAGTTAGTCATTGTGGAATCAACATGGCAAGGGTCAAAATGATAAGAAGACTTTACTGAGTAATCTGCATAAAAATCAATCCCTGCCGAATAAGCATTTAATGAAAAAACTGCTAAGAAAAAAAAGCCAACTACGAAGTAAGCCAAGTTTAGCTTGTTTTTTGTGTAATGCATAATTTAATCCTTGTTAGAATATCAACATTGTATATTAAAAACTTTTCCAAAACAAAAAAAATCCAATTAAACAGCCAAAAACATGCAATGCACAAAAAATAACAAAGATAAGCCAAAAAAAAATTCAGCAATCAAAAATAAAACAAAGATGTAAAAACAAATAGTCCTCTACTCAAAAAGTTGTGACAAAATAATTATGACAAAAAAATTGCATAATGCAAGTCTTTAAAAAAATTTGAAAAAAATAGAAAAAAGACTAGTGGGGCATTAAGCCCCTAAAATACAGAATTTTATTTTTTAAGAATAATTTCGATTGAAGAAACCTTTAACGGCCTTCCTTCCTGGGTCTGCACCTCTTCAGTGGCAATCCCAATGTTTACTAATTTTACCGTAGTGTCCCTGTTTCTTACAATTTCTGCAACATCAACCGCCCTTGAAATTGATTTCCCCCTAGCCTTAACAACTACTTCCTTAGCACCTGAACCAAATTGGGTGACAACCGCCAAAACATAAGCCATAGCCCCTTTTTTTCCTACGAAAACAAAGTTGCCCATTGCTTCGCTTTTTGGTTCACTTGTATCTTTTTTTGTTTCTTTTTTTTCTGCCATAAATGATTCCCCCAAGTATTTGCTTGAGAATGATTGGAGCAAAAAGAATTAAAAAACCATCGAAAAAAACAAAAAAATAAAATAAAAAATAACTAATAAAAAATTATTATTTTATGCAATATGAATAAAAATCAACAAAATTTTTTATTAGAAAAAGTTAAACAAAAAGACGATAAATAAATTAAAAAAATTAAACAAAAAAATTAATCAAATTATTTCTTTACAAAGTCAAAAAGCCCGTTTCTGACATAATAATCCTTTGATTTGTAAACCTCATCAACAAAAACTAAATCGTAAAGCAAATCTTCATGATCTGCGTAATGCAAAAAAGAATCCAAAACAAGGTTTAAAAGCAACAAGGAAAGGACCAGAATTAGGTTTCCGCCAAAAATTGCAAAAAGAAGGAAAAACAAAAAAATCAGGATTAATAAAGGAAAGGGCCTTAGGGCAGACATATACCTCATTTGGGTAAAGCTCTTTAACTTGTCTTCAAGTACAAACCTTGCAAAAGAAACATAATGCGCAACAAAAAATAAAACAAACCCATATTCAACAATCAGCCAGTTAATATTTAAAAAAAAACTTTCTCCCCCGACATAACTAAGCAGGAAAATAAATGCTGAAAAAAACAGCACATAAAAAATAAGTATCATGGTTATTGAAAGAATTCTTTCTTTTTTTAGTTCGGTTATTGTTTTTTCCTTCAAAAACGACTGGTCGAAAAAAACTTTTTTTGCAAAAATTATTTTCAACCCGTAAAAAAATATTATTAATGAGGACTGCAAAAATAAGGCGACCATTATGCTTTCCCAGCCCCAGTTCAATTCAATGGCGATTAAGAAGAAAAGTAAATCACACACAACTAAAAAAAGCACCTGTGGATCTTTTCTTAAATAACTAAAAATCACAAGAAGTCCCCTCTAAAGCCATAAAAATCCTTTAATAACAAAACATCTGCCAACAAACTATGCAAAATAAAATCAAAACCCAATCTTCATTTCAATTTTTTAAGAAAAAAACAATCAGGAGAGGATTTTTGGGCAAAAATAAAAAAATTTGCCCAAAAAATATCTTTCACTTCAAGTAAAAGATTGTATTTTTGAATATTCCAGGAGTAAGACCAGGATCATAATTGAAGTAAATTACTGTCCCGAATGGAAAGCTCTTTTTCTCCAAAATTGCTGAATAGCTTTTTGGAGTATTTTCCGCTTTTATGTAAGCAATTGTCCTTGCCCCTTCAGTGGCCTGAATCGGCAAAGTCCTCATACCAAGCGGTGCTTCTCCCATTGGAGGGGCAACTTCAACACCCATCATTATAGGATGGTCGTAATCTTGCTGCCAAATCCTTCCCATAACTGTTTCTTCATTCCTTTCAGAGCAAGTCGGAACACCGTCATACCCTGCAACACACTCAGCAGGAATTATTTTTCCAAAAGTGGCTTTCCACCCAACAACATCGCTTGCAGTGTAACCCGCAAAGCCAACACTCTGATAAATTCCTGAATTCATTACTACAATTAATTTTCCGCCCTTGTTAACATACTTCTGGATTGCTTCACCCAAGGCAACGGAAACACTCTTATCAGCCATATTGCTTTGATCCAAAATAATTAAATCATACTGGCTAAGCTCTTCAGTTGAAGCATTGCTGAAAGTATCAGCTGATCTTGTGCGATAACTCAGCATGTACTGCAAATTGTCAAGAACAACACGCTCTCCCAAAGAAGGCTCCCCAATCACTAATACTTGCGCCCTGCTGCTTTCTTTTGGCAGAAACGGCAAATCAATTATATTGAAGTAGTTAAGTGCAGCAACTGCAATAATAACAAAAAGGATTAAAGGAATCAAACCTTCAAAATTAATTTTCTTCCTCGCTCCCCCTAAAGCAGGTACAGCGCCACCTCCTTCGCCACCTTCGTCATACATCAAAAATCCTCTCCTTTCACCTAATCAAATTAATTGATTATATTATTTATACTTTCCCAAGTTTTTAATGATTTCGCATGACGCAAAACCAAGAAAAATAAATGATTTTGTGATTAATAAACTTAACCCCAACAACCCCTAAACAAATTAATGCGCCTGCCTAGCCAGCCAAAATTAATTATTAGTGATTAATTGCCTTAAATATTAATTAATTGCCTCAAATTAATACTGCCTTTAAAAAAACAATTCCCAAGAAAAAAACAAAAAACCAAATTCAAAAAAAAACAATTTCTGCAAAAAATTAAGAGAATTAATTTTACCTCCCAAGCATTCCGTAATACATGTTCTTCACGTAAAGCAAATAATTATTGTCATAAAAAAACCATTCAGGAGGATAAGCATAGTAAGCCACTCTCTCCCCAAGACCAACTGAGGAGGTTGTTATTAGGGGAATGAACTTTGGTATTTGAATTGTCTTTCCATCCACCACCCCGCCATGATTAAGGGTCAAAATAATATTGCTTGAAGAAGATTCTGATATTTGCTTAACTATTGAAAAGCCCCTTTCATTTTTTATTTTAAAATTAAGTGTTGGGGAAGTGCCAAAAATAAGCGGGTGGTCCCCTGTTGATTCTGACTCAAGAACACCCACTGAAAAGAAATTTTCAGGACATTTTGCCTGTGCACAGTAATTATCCAAATACCTTAATCCCAAAAACTCATCAAACTTAATCAGCTCAAATTCAGTGTCATTATCCTTTATCCTAAACCAGGGGTTATCAGCCTTAATCATGTCGCCATTAGTGTCCCCGTATTCCCTAAGCTCTTTCTCCCCAAACTCCACTCCTGAATCCCCAACCCACACAAGCCTTCCGCCATGCGCGTTAACATACTGCATAAACATTTCAAGCTGGTCGGAACTTAATTTTCTTGCATGCTCCACTATCACGAGCTTGTATTTCTTTAAATTCCCTAAAGAAATCCTATCAACATGCTGAACATCCACCGCCCCTATCCCAATATACCTTGGATCCTGAAGCAGCGTCTTTAATTTCTGCGGATCACCTAAACCAGAATCAGAATAAACAATCAACACTCTTGGTGACCCCACTACCATGTCATAAAATTCGCACCAATATGGAGAAATATCCTTGCACTTAACTACACCCGACCAGGTAAGTATAAACAGCACCACTACAACAAGAATGACTATCCCAACTATTTTCAACCCCAAGTCAAAATATTCTGAATTCAACAAAAACCACCAAATGATATCTTTTTAAACACTCACAGAAATTAATTATTAATTAATCATTAAACTATTTAATAATGGTGGTTATGAGTGGTAAAATTCACTAAATCAAGTTCGGATCAATCAGGCGGTCCAAGCTCAGCAATAGGAATAATAAGGTTCTTTGATGCTGACTCAAAAAGCCCTCAACTAAGCCCTTACTTCGTAATAGGCGTGACAGTAGTTTTTGTAATCGCAATTTTAGTTCTAAAACAAGTACTTCAACTTTAAACAAAAAGTTAGGTGATAACTTAAATTAAAAAAACTTAAATTAAATGTGTGCCCAAAAAAATTGCCTTTTTTTGGATAATGGATTTAATTTGGTGGTTTATTGTCTGATAGCTTTAAACAAACACAGGAAATGGCGCAAATTGTTGAAAAACTTCTTAATAATAATCTAACTCGAAGCACATTAAAATTCTGCACAGCAAAATGCAAGTGCGGAAGAAGAGTAGAACTTGCCTTGCTTGATTATGCAGGAAAAAAACCAAAAATGTGCACCAAGTGCAAATTATCAACAACAATAATAAATTCAGTAATAACCTTTATGGCAAATAAAGCTAAAGTTGACAGAAAATATCTTCTTGATGCAATAAATTATCCTTTTTGGAGAAAAGGATTAGCAACAACGCTTGAAGGAATAGCGGAGTTTGGAGTACAAAAGCCCTTCACTGGTTCAGGCCCTTTCTTAGTGGTTTGGAATGTCACAAAAGCATGCAACTTAAGATGCATTCACTGTTATGAAGACGCACACATAAAAGCCCCTGATGAATTAACACTGGAAGAAGCAAAAAAAGCAATTGACACTCTCGCAGAAAACGGCGTAGCATACATCGCAATCTCCGGCGGGGAACCGCTAATGCGGCCGGATTTTTTTGAGATAGCAAAATACATGCAAAAAAAAGAAATTGCCCTAAGCATAGCAACAAACGCCACACTTATCACAAAAGAAATTGCTCAGAAATTAAAAAAAGTTGACTGCCTATATGCGCAAGTTTCGCTTGATGGTGCAACGGCAAAAACCCATGATTACTTTAGGGGAAGGGAGAGCTTTAACAAAACCATTGAAGGAGTAAAACAGCTCCTTGCAGCAGGAATAATGGTCGGAATATCCTGCACGGTTACCCGCCTTAACATAAAAGAATTTTCAAAAGAACTTGACTTGGCAGAAAAACTTGGCGTACAAATATTTATGCATTATAATTTCATTCCGACAGGGAGAGGAAAAGAAATAAGAAAACTTGATATCACTCCAAAACAAAAAGATAAGTTGTTAAAATATATTGCACAACAAAACAAGAAAAGAAAAATTACAGTAATATCCACTGCCCCGCAATTCGCAAGAGTTTGCCAAGGATTTAGTAGTGCCTCCCTAACTCATTTTGACATTTTTAACAAGGATCCGAAAATGTCTGAGCAAATACAATTTTTGGCAGATTTTGTCGGTGGATGCGGGGCGGGAAGGTTGTATTTGGCAATGGAACCAAACGGAGACCTATTGCCTTGCGTATTCATCCAAAAAAAAATCGGGAACATAAAAACAACTAATTTTTTTGAAATATGGCGCAAAAATAAAGACCTGCTAGATATTAGAAACAGAAAAGCATTCAAAAAGCACTGCGCAATATGCGACTTTAGAAATACTTGCGGCGGCTGTAGGGCAAGAGCTTACGGCTACTACGGCGACTTAACGGAATGCGATCCCGGATGCGTATTAAACCAGGATGCGTGGGACAAAATACATGGGAAAGCTGCAAAAAATAATAAAAAAAATAAATTAAAAAATAGAAGAAAAAAATAAATAAACAAAAAATTAATTTAATAAAATAAAAAATATCTGACTAATCTAGTCAGCAAAACAAAGAAATTATAATCTAGTTATATTTTGTTAGAAACCAGTCTTTACCTGAAAGAGTGACTCCATTACCAAAATCCATTTGAGAAGATCCAAATCCAGAAACAAAAATATTTCTTGACGAGTCAGACACTCCGGCTATCCGCCCATTAGATGAACCAAAATTCTTCGCAAACAATGCGTTTCCGGAAGAATCAAATTTAACCAAAAAATTTTCAAACCCCGACGAGTCTGGGAAGGAAACATCATTTCCAAAATAAAGCGGTCCATAATGCGAGCCAAAAACAAAAGCGTTTCCATTAGGGTCAACAGCCAAATCATTAACATAACAAGTAGTACCTAAATCAGAACTGCCTTTAGCCCAAATAATACCCCCACTTTGATTGAACTTCGCCAAAAAAATATTCGGTCTCGGCAAAATCACCCCGTCTCCAAAATTAATATCCCATGCAGTATGCGAACTTGAAACATAAATATTGCCTAACACATCAGCATAGATTCTTGGCTCGGATAAATCAAAACTATCCGTATTAAAATCCTTAACCCACTCAACATTTCCACCAGAATCAAACTTGGCTAAAAAAGACCCTCTTCTATTTAAAATATACTGTCCGCCTGCAAAAATGCACGAACTTGAAATACTTTCACAATATCCAAAAACAACTATTTTGTTTGAATTGTCGACAGTAATAGATAAAGGCTTTGCATCGTATCCCCCGGGAGCATTATTGTCAATTGACTTAACCCATTGAGTTACGCCTGAAGAATTATATTTTACGATAAAAGCATCGTAGGAATTTGTGCCAGTTTTGCTCATTGTAACCCCGTTGCCAAAATCAATTGTTCCGGGCTCAGTCCCGGCATTTCCAAAAACATACACATTCCAATAAGAATCAACACTCACACTGTGTGAATATGAACCAGCGCTATAATAACCCGAATTAAAATCTTTTAGAAATAAAATATTCCCATCACTATTATATTTGACCAAAAAATAAGATCCCGTGTCCAAAATATTCCCCCCACCAAAATTAACCGGCAACCCATCTAGATCAACATACCCCACAACATAAACATTAGAATTTAAGTCAACAAATATATCCATTGTTTCTTCATTTCCTGCAACCGGCGATCCCCAAACAAAATAACCTTCTTGCCCTATAGCCCCTCTGGCCCACTGTGCAACACCGCTAGAATTATACTTTACAATAAAAATATCATTTCCCCCCTCCCAAGAATTAGTCAATGAAACTCCGCCCCCAAAATCTACTGATCCAGAAACGAACTTACCAGCAACATAAATGTTTCCATTTAAATCAACCCCGATTGAAAACGGCTTTAAATGGTCTGATCCATCATCACCAATCGATGCCCCTTTAGCCCATTCTGCGGCAAATGACTTTACAACTGCCCCTGCCGGAACCGTGTTGCTCACACAGTCAATTGATTTTGTGAGGTAAATTTTTTTGGTTAACCCATTGCTTGAAGTAAGAGTTATTTCAAATTCGCAAACTTTTCTTTGATCATTTGGGTTACATTTACATATGTTTCCAAGAGAATCTAAGGAAAAATTAATTGCGTCTCCGCCGTTAAAAAACACATTATCAAAATATTTCAACATATTTGAATCAGAACTAACCCCAATTATTTTTGAAACGCTAAAATTTTGTCCGCTATTATTCTGAAGCCTCAAAATTACATCCCCATTAGAATCCGTGACCCCTTCAAGAACGCTAATCCCCCCGCTTCCAAGCTGGCTGCCAATAGAATTACTCGAAGAAATAACCTGCGAACTTGTGCCAAAAAAATTTGTAACCAACCCAACAACAACCAAAGAAATTACAACAACTATCGCAACAATAACCAAATACTCAATAGTGCCTTGAGCAAAAGAATTTTCTTTAAACTCTTTTTTTAAAAAATTTTTAATAATCATTCCATAAATTAATACTCTGCCTAAATATAAAACTTTTCATTTTTCTAATAAATTTTTTTTATAAAAAAATTAATGGTTCAAATCCAACATTCAACCCAAAAATAATTTAAATCCAAAAGACAAAAATAACTTAATCTCACAAAAAGAGTTAAACTAATTTTAAAAAAAGTCAAAGTAATTTAAAAATAAAATTAAACTAATTTAATTCCAACAATCGCCTTTGATTTTTGCAGATTAATTTCTTTCGCTTTTTCAGCAGTGCATTTTCCAATTGTGATTGACTTTGACTGGACTGCTTGGTTTATTTCGCCTGCAAATAATTCAACCGCCTTTTTAACCATTAAATCGTTTGCATCAATAACCACTTCAATCTTGTCCTTTAGAGTCAAGCCCATTTCCTTCCTTAAATCATTAATCTGCCTTATTAATTCCCTTGCAGTGCCCTCAATAATCAACTCATCAGTAAGATTAATATCCAGCTCCACTTTCAATTCCCCTTCAAGCAATTTTACTTCCTTTACATTCAACTCATCCTTAATCAAATCAAAATACTTTTCATTTATTTTTTTCCCAAAAATTATTACTTTATTTAAAGGTTGTTTTACTGGAATTTTTGTTTTCTTCCTCTCATCAAGCGCCATTGAAACTACTTGTCTCACTTCCATCATTTCAATGGATAGAATATCATCTACCAAACTTTCCTCAAAAACGGGCCAGTTTTGAAGATGAATTGAAACAGCATTTTCAAAATTATTTTTCCTTAAAGCCTGGAAAATTTCTTCAGCAATGAATGGAGTTATTGGAGCAATAAGCTTTGAGAATGAATCAAGCGCAAAAGCAAAAGTCCTTATAGCACACATCTTTTCTTTTTCATCACTACTTTTAAACCGGTCCCTGCTCCTTCTAATAAACCAGGTTGAAAGATTCTCCAAATAATCTAAAAGCTTTGAACACACTGCAGGCGTGTTGTAAGCACCCATTTCGCTTGAAACCTCCTTGATTAATTTTTCGGTTTCGCTCACAAGCCACTTATCCAAAACATTTTTTGAAGATTTGTCATCAAAAACAACGTTTTCGCCCCCGAATAATTCATAAAAGTTTTTTACATTAACCAGCATTGTTATAAATCGTCTGTGGATTTCCTTAACTCCTTCATCAAAAAAATTAATATCCTGCGCGCGCATTACTTGTGAAGACATCAAGTAAAAACGCATTGCATCCGCACCGTACAAATTAAACAAAATATTCGGGTCGGTATAATTGTTTTTTGATTTGGACATTTTTGCCCCATCAGCAGCAAGAATGTTTCCAGAAACCACTACATGCTTAAAAGGAGCGCGCCCCATTAATAAAACTCCAAGAACATGCATATAGTAAAACCACGCCCTAACCTGCGCAATATATTCAGAAATAAAATCCGCAGGATAGTTTTCTTCGAGCCACTTTTGGTTCTCAAAAGGGTAATGTTTTGCAGCATAAGGCATGCTTCCTGACTCAAACCAACAATCTAGCACTTCAGGAATCCTGTTCATTTCTTTACCGCATTCACACTTTAAGTGAATATTATCAACAATGTGCTTGTGCAAATCAACCGAATCCAGGACTTTCTCAATTGCTTTATTTTGCAGCTCCTTAATTCCACCCACAACTTTTATTTTGCCGCACTCACACTTCCAAACAGGAATCGCAGTAGCCCAGAATCTGTTCCTTGAAATGCTCCAATCAGGCGCAGTTTCTAAAATGTACTTAAACCGGCCCTCTTTAATATTTTCAGGGTACCAATTAATCTCTTCCCCGCAAGAAATAAGCTTGTCCTTTATTTTTTGTATATCAACAAACCAAGAGTCAACTGCGTTATAAATCAAAGGCGTTTCACACCTATAACAAAAAGGATAAGAGTGTGTGTATTCCTTTGCTTCAATTAATAAGCCCCTTGAGTACAAATCATCTATTACTTCACTATCAAGCTTCTTAAACCATTTACCCAACCATTTTTCTGGACCTAATACAAGCACCCCATCTTTTCCAATGTGCTGAATTCGCGGCAAATCATATTTTTTAATCATTAAATAATCAAAATCGCCATAAATCGCCATATGAACTATTCCAGTGCCTTCCTCGCTAGTAACTCCTCCTGAACCGTCAATAACGTAATATCCTTTCTTTCCTTCAGTTGGCAAATCATAGAGCGGTTCATATTCTATCCCCACTAATTCACTTCCCTTAATTTCTTTTTCAATTTCAAAATGCTTAAACACATTTTCAACCAGATCTTTTGCCAAAATAAATTTTTTTCCAAAAACATCCACTTTAACATAATTAAGCGAAGGATTAATTGCCAAAGCAACATTTCCAATTAAAGTCCAAGGTGTAGTAGTCCACGCAAGAAAATATTCATTTTCTTTTCCTTTGATTTTAAAAGCAACAGTGGCCGTTTTTTCCCGAACATCCCGGTAAGAATTATCCATTTGTATTTCCGAATTTGCTAAAGGAGTCTGGCACCTTGGGCAATACATCAATATTTTTTTGCCTTCATAAATATAACCAGCATTATAAAGTTTTTGAAATATCCACCAAATGGTTTCCATGTATGACTGGTCCATTGTCTTGTAAGAATTGTCAAACTCAATCCACTTTCCAAGCGTTCTAACAGTTTTTTTCCATTCATTCGCGTAGAACAAAACCTTTGAGCGGCAAAATTCATTGAACTTATCAACCCCCATTTCTTCAATCTGATTTTTTTGTCTTATTCCAAGCTCTTTTTCAGCAATATTTTCTATCGGCAAGCCGTGGCAATCCCAGCCCCACCTTCTCTCAACCCTATAACCCTTCATTGTCCAGTACCTTGGAAAAACATCCTTACTAGTCAATCCAAGAATGTGCCCATGATGAGGCAAGCCGGTGGCAAACGGGGGGCCGTCATAAAAAACATACTGCTTACTTTCGGGCCGCTCTTTAACGGAAAGCTCAAAAATATTATTTTTCTCCCAGAACTGGGTAATTTTTTCTTCAACTTCAATCCTATTCACAAAACCACTTAAAATCCAAACTCAAACTTAATTATTTTCCAAATAATCAACCAAAAAAAATCGCTGAATAATATATTTTGTTAAATGAATGCAAATTAATTTTTGATTAAACATTTTTTCTTATGGTGGTCGCTAGCGGATTTGAACCGCTGACCCTTAGTGTATAAGACTAATGCTCTAACCAGACTGAGCTAAGCGACCGAAACAATTCTCCTTTATTACATTGAAGCCTTTGACCCCAACTAAACCTCCTTTAATAAACATTCTTTTTTCCGGCCTTTAGGCTGGGAAAAGCTAAAAATAATACTTAGATTAGATGAAAACTTGTTTTTATAACTATTTAAATGAAGGACTGATGACCTGCCGTATGGCACACCACCCTAAATAATTTGATACCATAAAACACACTTTAATAATAAATTAAAGTGGCGGGAAAGAGTTTAAAAAACCAGCTATTTGACAAAATTAAAACAAATAAAACAAGGCATTTTTGGACAACTTTCTAATTCATATCGAAAAAAATTATTTTTTCTTCCTTAATTCCTTGACAATTATTTTTGCCTCGCCCTGCATTGCAAAGCCGAAACTTATCCCAAATATTAGGGCAAGGCATAATACAAAACCCGCAAAGGCAATTAAGAACGCGAACTCAAGCATTTCAGTTGGAAGACCAATCATCCTAATGCCCATTACTACTGAAATATAAACAATAGTAACTTCAACCACAAGGCCACCAATTTTGCTGAAAGAATGCTTCGTAGCTTCAATAGCATTTCTAATATATCTTGCAATTATTAATCCACCAATTATTACAACAACCGCTGCAATTACAGTGAGACCAAGATTAATCCAAAAACCAAGCACTTCGCTTATTACTGAAAGGCTTATTAGAGAAACTGCCTGTTTTAAGA
>CAZIPK010000014.1:0-12252 GCA_964541135.1 uncultured archaeon
GTTGAATAATTATCCTTAATTAAATATGTCTGGAAGGATGAATTAATCGCCTTAACCTCTGTTTCTCCTGACTGGATTATTTTTAATTTCTTAACCAAACTTGCCAAGAATTGAGCACCATCGCAATAAGAATAATTTGGATTTTGTAAATCGCACTGGTTTGCAGAAATATTATCCCAATCCCACTCATATTTAACCCTTGGATTAAAAGATGCCCCAGTTACCCCAACATCCCCTTCAGGGCTTAAACAATTCGAAGCATCAGCAATTATTTTCACTCTAAAACTCTTCTCCACCACACGCTCGCCCGAAATCCAGTCCATTACTGTAATCGTCGCATAACCTGAATTTACGTTTCCCACTCTTGTTGCTGTAAAATTAATTTTTCCGTCTGAAACAACTTTTGGATCATAAAGTACATCCCCTTCTTCATCCTTATATATCCCAATATATTCTGCGTAAACATGCCCATCTTTTAAAAATAATCTTACTCCAGGAGGGAAATTTTCTGGCTTTACAATACTATACCCTTTTCCACCATTATTGTATTCAACTATAGGAAGACTTGGATCAGGAGAAGGGTATTTTATTCCGCTTGCTTCAATTGCATCAAGCGGTAAATACCCCTCAGGATTAACACATAAGGCTTTTGAAATTCCTTCATTTGTAGCCAGTATTTGTTTTATTGGAAATTCAATTTTTTTGCACAAAGGATTATTTTCCAACACTTCATATTTTGGATTCAATGACTGTGTTTGACCCCTTTCAACACGAGTGGTCACATAATCATATTTAAGTATTACTTGTCCTGAACAATCAAGAGCATCAATTGCAAGCCCATTAAGTTTATTTCCTGCCACCTGAGTTCCTCTATTTACTGCTTCGGGAAAGTCAGTAAATGGGTGAACAAATTGATCTGAAGGGTTATTAGGACTATACCCAAATAATGGCCTATTGAAACAAGTAAAATCGTCTGTACCAAACCCTCCTTCTTTAGTGCGGATTACGTTCCAAACATCACCTGCCTTATATTGCCCATATAAAGTGGATTCATTACTCCACTGTAATGGTGCCATCTCAGTACTATATGCCCCCAAATCAACTATTTTGCCTTTAATTGCATCAATTTCAACTTCCTTTGCCCAAGTTTTAATTCTTTCATTAGCAGGGGTGCGTATGTGAGCAAACTCGCTTTGATAATATTGCCAAGTGCCAAGATAATATCCTTTTTCTTTTTCATTCCAATATTTACTGCTTAAAAGATCCCAATTCGCAGTAAATCCGCCGCCAAATCTTCCCGGCCCGTAATAACCAACACCAACTGGATCAGTAAGATCCCCATTTCTTACAGTAACTAGCCTTGCAAAAGAATTGTCAAGGTAAGAGAACCAATTATTGTAATCAAATCCCTTTGGTTCAGGTAAATCCTCCCAAGGAAGGAAAACAAAACCAAAACCTGAACTTGATGAAATTGATCCAGGAGTTTTGCTTAACTTGTTTACATAAATCTCAGAGAGTCTACTTTCTTTTGGCAAATCATTTCCTTTCAGGTATTTTTCTACTGTGTCAACCGGAACCGGGTTATTTCCTCTTTGTACTGCTAATTGAGTCGTGGAAGGAACCCCGTCAATTATTAAGGAGACTATTTTTTCTCTTTCTTGTGCCGAAAGCCTGTCAAATGTTTTTTGAGGATCCCTTAAATCTGATTGAGTAGTTGTAAGAACCTGTGAATTAAATTCCTTAAAACTTTTTGAAACAGCATCGCAAACTTTTTCCCCAGTTTCATCAAGCAGGTATTCAAACTTTTTCTCTTCAGAAACTTTTGTCCCTATCATATAAGGCATAGATATGCTTCCAACACGATATGGAGGGTCAATTTCAAAATAACCATACGGCCCCACATCAGACTCTGCTTGGCATTGCTTTAGCCATGGAATAAATTGTACTCCTGTAATTGCCCCATAAGTCAAACCTTCTACTCCCACAGTATCTACTTTTAAAGTAAAGTTTATTTTTTCCGGCAATCCAAGTTTTTCATAATCAAGTCTAATCCCGGAATTATTAATTTCCATTATTGGGTGAGTTAAGTCTCTTCTTCCTTCATAAGAATTGTTTACCACCACCCCAGCTATTGCATCTTTATTCCTATAATCCAGTATTTCTGTACTTAACTGGAAAGGTGAATTAGCATCCCTCAATAAAACATCAATCACAGCTATTTTTCCTGTAGGAGTAATTTCTCCTGAATAAACTTCAACTGGAAATGCACCTAATACTTCACATCTTGATTGGGAATTAAAGCAATTAACTCTTATTTCTTTTTCGGAATTGGCCGCCAACTCAAACTCTGTTCCTTGACTTCCTAAATAAAGTTCGCTTACAAGCTTAATTTTTCGATTATTATTGCACTCTGACTTAACAACAATCCTTCCGTCATTTTTCACATCTAACTCAAACTTTGGAATTTCTACATTCTTTGCATCAACTCTTCTTTCTCCTTCAAAATAATATACTCTAATACAATCAGAAACAACTTCACTCAAACCAACTTTACTAGTCACCACAACTTCAAGCTTTGCAGGAGTAGAATTAACTTCATCCCATGATTCAAACACAATTACGTCCCCTGCAACCAAGTCTGAAGCATTAAAAGCAAGGACATCTTTCCCATTAACCCCGGTCTTTCTTCCTGAATAAAGCACGCTTAAAACTTCCCCACGTTTTAATGTCGCTTTCCAAAAAGCTGCGCCATAAGATTTTTGCGCTTGAGTAGATTCCTTAGAGTAAGTTGAGATAATAAAAACTGGATACATTGTGTGTTCATTAATTATGCTAGAAGAACCGTTGCTTACTTCAATAAATAAACTTCTTTTATTTTTAATACTAAAACTTAATTCCGCCTTATTTCCATTCAATTGACTAGGCAGCACACTTGCACTCAACTTTGGTTTGAATTCTCCTAAAACTTTAACCCTGTTAGAAGCTCTCTTGGGAATAATTGTTGAAATTAACTCACTTGACTTTCCAAATGGAGTTAAAGAAGATTCAACAAAAACTGAGTTTAAATCCCCTAAAAAGTTTAAGTAATTTCTCCCACCCAAATCAACTGTAAGTGATAGATTCATTTCCTTATAATCAAAATCACTTAGGTTTGTTACGCTTGTTTTTATTTCATACTCATCGCCTAAATTAATTTCTTGGATTGCGTTTCTGTTGATCTCCACAAATTGAGAATTTGAAATACTTTTATTTCTTAAATAGGATGAGAATATAAATGCTGGGCAATCAGACAAGCAAAACTTTTCTCCTTCCGCAAAATCCTTTGAATAAAGAACACTATTAACTTCGCCTAGCCTTGCTTGCCAATAAATTGTTTTTGTGCCAGTTCCAATCGACTCAACTTCTAGAATAACCGGGATAACTTTTGGCCCAACTTGGTCCGATACTACTAAATTAGTCTGCATTGCTCTTGAAGAAACAAAATTTGTATCAATTGGCGGGCCACCTACAACAGATGATAGGCTTACAAGCGCTTCTCCCTTAGAATAAGCATTGTTGATTAAAAAATTGCCCGAATCTTTAACATAAGCATTAACTAATAGTTCACCACTTATCTGGTCATTAATAACAAGATCATAATATAAATAATATTTGCCATTATTCGCGATGCTGTCTGCCACGCTTTCAGAAGAGTATATCGGGTTTGCTCTTAAAACCTTTCTTAAAATCATCTGTATCTGATTCTGGTTTGGAAGAGAATCTTTCTTGCGCAAGTAAATATTTTTTGTCTGTGACCCCCTTGTAATTAAATAAGTTAGCCCTTGGTAAGGCAAATATTCTTCATCGTTGACAATAACCCTTACTTCATCCCTTGCATTAAAAGTAAATACTTTATTAATTCTCGAGTAAACCTCTTCAACAGTTGTAAAAGTATTCCCTAATTTCTTTTGAACCATAAATTCAGGCTTAACATTTACTCCATCTAAAGTAAAATTAAATGCTATATTTCCAGTGCCAGTAACTAGCCTTATAATCGCAGTAGAATCAGCACCAGATATTATGACATTTGCCCGCCCAATATTAATTGAATTTTGGGCAACTACTGAATAGTTCCCATCACTTAGGCCGCTAAATGTAATATAACCCCCAGCATCTGTTATTCTTGAATTTTCAAGAGCCCCTAAAAATTCTTGCGAAAAAATTTGCACTGCTGAATTAGGCACTGGTTCATTTTGATCATCAACCACTCTTACTCTTAAGTTTCGACCACCCAATTCAAGCAAAACTTCTTGAGGAGGGACCGAAGCCTTTTTTGTTTGAAGTTGAACAATTCTTTTCTTGTATCCTGTTGAATTAATAACAGCATAATAACTACCTGGTTGACTAAAAATAGCAGCAGGACCAAAAATGCCAGAAGAACTGGGGCTTAGTTGTCTAAATAGGTTAATATCATTTCCACTAGAAAGGTAGATAATCGCCTCTCCAGAAGAAATCAAGTTGCCGGCAGAATCAACTGTCTTAAAAATAAGGTAGTTTCTATCAATATCAGGCATAATTTGGGCAAGATTATTGAAAAATATATTAACTTCAGTAATTTCTTGCGGCACAACACTAAATTCCCCTGATTTCATTACCCCACTACTATCATCAACTGCTGAATAAGAATAATTACCAGAAGCAAGTTCGGTTATCGCTTCCCCATTAGACATAGTGACTATCTTATGTGACTGGCCAGAATAATCAGAAACATTTATCTCAACCCCTGCCCTCCTTCCAATAGGACTGTCAGCAACAAAAACAACTTCCCCATTGCTTAAGATCTTTTGAAGCATAATACTTTTTTCTGTGTCAGTTGAATCAATACTTGTTCTTTTCTCTTCATACCCAACGGCTTTTGCTAGCACACTTAGTGAACTGCACTCACTAGAATATTCTAGCATAAATCCAGAATTTGATTGAGTTTGATTTCCAGAAACTGATAAAACACTTTCTGACTTAACTTTCTCCCCCAGTTTGCAAGAATATTCTAAAGTTGCCGTGGGAATTAATTTGTTTGAAGCATCATAAACTTTTATTAATACTTTGGATTTTGTTGCAGCAGTCTTATTTAAGGAAATTGTTTTTTCTTTTTCTAAAAAAACCATTAAGCTTTCAGACGAAGTATCATACCCATCTTTAGAAACCTCAATCGATGCAGCATCAACACAAGCCAAAAAAGTCACATTTCCCAATCTATCAGTTAGGGCGGTTTTTGTTTCAATCTTTCCTTGTTCACCAGTGGCTAAGCAATTTTGAGAGAATAAAACTTTTGCTCCTTGAATAGGATTATTTTCAGAATCAACTACTTTTATTACGACTTCTTCATTACCCCAACTCTGGTTTCCCGCGCCAGTTAAGTAAAAAAATCCTGTTACAATAGCCACAATTAAAACTACTAAAACTGCAATAAAAAGGATAAAACTTGGAACAACCTTGTCAATCCGATCAGTCACTGAATAAACGGGGATAACTTTATCCAAAGAATCCAAACAATTGTACCATTTGTCCTCTAATCTAGAATAAAGCCCCAAGCAAATCAACCACTACAATTGTTAAAGATATACTTTAAACCCATATTTAAACAATACCTACCAGAAAAAAACCTTATTAAAACAATTATTCTTGAACAACAACTTAGATATTAACTCCAAAAAAATAATCCATAAAATTCAAAGAAGATTAATTTTATATAAGTCTAGGGCATCAAATTAGCCTTAAGCAGCCAAAAATAATGAAATCATAAAAATACAATTCCATACAACGAAAAAGACCTCACTAAAACTAGTCCTGCCTAATCCCACAATAAGTTTTTTAATCAAAAAAGCATTAGTCTTTCATGCAAAAGAACATTTTATTTCTGTTAATTTTTTCCTTTCTTTTGATTTTATTTTTCTGCACTGCTTTTGCTAAGAGCTATTCGATTGACACAGCCGATGTCCAGTTTGTAATTAATACAGATGGCTCAATTGATGCTACTGAATTTATTACTTTTAATTTCAACGGAAGCTTTAGCTATGCTTTTAGGACACTTCCTAATGGAAGTTGGGAGTACAAGGAGTTTAAGGTGTTTGACGGGGAAAAGGAGCTTCAATATGAAACCAAATATAGGGGTAATGAGACGGAGTACAAATGGTATTACTCTGCAAATAATGAATTAAAGACATTTAAAATGACTTACAAAATTCTTAATGCGATTAAGGCTTATTCTGATGTGGGGGAATTTTACTGGAAAGTTTGGCAGTCAGGTTGGGATCATCCTGTTGGAAACCTCAATGGATTTATTTTATTGCCTTCAAAAGTGAGTGATGCTAATGAAATTTATTCCTGGGGTCATCCTGAGTTGAATGGAAAAATAGGTGTTTTGGAGAATCAAAAATTAATTTTTCAAGCATTTAATGTTCCTGCTTACCAGTGGGTAGAGGTAAGAGTGGCGTTTCCTAGCGAAATGCTTTCAGTTTCAAAAATTCCCCAAGAAAGATTACCCGTAATAATTGAAGAAGAAAATAATTATGTCTCAAATTACGGCCAATCAAGACCATATGAATATTATGAAGACCCTTTTTCAGCCATGATGGGGTTTATTTTTGGATTATTCTTCATAATATGTTTTATTAGCGTAATATTCGCAGGAATTTTAACCAATTTTTTTCCAAAATTAAGGTTTTTGCCAGTTATATTATTTTTATTTTTATTATTTTTATTTTTTGGACCAATAATAATGGTCTTAGTTCAAATGAATACTTTCAATTTAACAAACATGATTATCTTAGTTATTTTTGGGTTTGTCCAGATAGCAATCTTTGTAGTGTGTTGGCATTTTTGGGGCAGGGAGCCAATTGTTAATTATACCGCAATGTATGAACGCGAACCGCCCACAGATTACTCCCCTTCAATAGTAAAGCTCTTAATGAGCAGTTTGAATAAAACGCCTTCCCCAAAAGAAATAGGTGCAGAAATACTTTACCTCGCATTGAAAGGAAAATTCAAAATCCATAAAATAATAGATGGCGGAAAAGATGAATTCTTAGTTGAAATAGTTAATTATGATACCTCTACACTTTCTGAAAGCCAGAAAGATATTTTTGATTTAGTAAACAAAGTGGCTAGGGCAGACCCTAAAGGCTTTTGGGATAAGCATATCACAAAAAAATACAAAGCCCCTTCCCCCAACATTGCTTCGATAAAAGACTTCAAGCGTTACCTAACAGAACACCAATACACTGCACAAACCTGGCTAACTTCCTGGCAAAAGGATGTGCAAAAAGAATACAAAAATGAAAAGTTTGATGAAAAGAAAAATGGAATATCAGCTTACATCCTGTTAAGCATACTAAATATCATATTATCTTTCTTTTCAGGCGGCCTGGCTCTCTTTATACTAATTATCGCAATATCCTTGCCAATAGTTTTCCCTCAAATACTTTTTGTTAGAACCGCTAAAGGCGCTTTGGAATTTAAGAAGTGGAGTAATTTCAAAAAATTTTTGCATGATTTTTCCCAGCTGTCAAGGATGCCCCCAAACGCAGTAGTATTGTGGGAAAAGTATTTGGTTTACGCGGTGGTTTTGGGTGAAGGAAAAGCTGTTGAGAAAGCAATGAAATTAGTATTTAAAGACGTTAATGATTTTCATTCAACTGCTTTCATGGCGGGAGTGGGCAGCAGTGCATTCTCTGCTTCAAGTTTTGCAGGAATGTCTAACGGTTTTTCAAGCGCCTTTAGTTCCGCAGTTTCCAGCTCCGGCTCTAGCGGCTTTAGCGGTGGTGGAGGCGGCGGGGGCGGTGGAGGAGGAGGCGGAGGAGGGGGTGGAGGCGGTGGAGCCGGCTAAAAGCAGTAAAACTTATTTTTATTAAATAGTTATTTTGGTTAAATTAATTTTTCCCGCCGCTAGTTAATTTTAGGTCTTGAATTATTGCTACTTTAACATAATCCGGCAATTTAGCAAATTCCTCAGCCAAAACAATTCTATCGCTTTTTGCACCTTTAAACCCTTTATTGAAGAAAGTCCTTAATGACTGAATAGTGTTTTCCAAATCTTTAAAGTTAATTTTTTCTTCTTTCTTTTTAGTAACATTTTTGGCAAGTTCGAAAATAACATTCATTGATAAGGTTCGCAAATTTTTTTCTGGACGTGCGTTAGAAACAACAAAGTATTTTGCCCAAATATTTGGGTGTTTTACATTATTTGCTGCAAGACGAATAGTAATTTCTTTTTTTTGATTTGATTGAATTAATGCAATAGACCCTATTGGAGCAGCCGCAACTGACATCCCAAGCAACACGCTAAGTACTTTTTTTCTGAAAGTTTTCCTCTTTGAAGGAACTTTCTGATTGACTAATTTCCCCATAATAATAAATTGTTTCCATAATATATTAAACTTTTTGACTTTGAAATTAATCTTTTTGCTTTAAAAATTCCAAAAAAATTAATCAAAAGGCTTATTAATTAGAAAAAGTTACTTCTTGCTAGCAGTTATTCCAAAATAACATAGAATTAGAAAAAAAGTGATTAATTAATGCATAAAGAAAAACTTACTTTGGGGCAAAAAGCGGCGGACATCATAACAGGAATTGTTAGTTCGTGGTATTTTGTCGCAGGGGTATTAATTTACATACTCCTTTGGATATCTCTAAACACTTATTTGCTGGTGTTTGGCCAATGGGATGCTTACCCATTCATAATACTTAACCTCACCCTTTCAAGCCTTGCTGCCTTGCATGCATCAATAATCCTTATGAGCCATAATAGAAAAGCTGAGTCTGATGCAAAAAAAATCCAGTATGATTATTTAATTGATAAAAAAACAGAGAAAGAACTTAAGCAGGTACAGCTTGATATTATTCAAATAAAAAAAGCGGTTTTGAAAGAAAATTCTGAAGACAGGTCAAAAAAGCTCGTCCATGAATTAAAGAAAGTTGAGGAAGAAATTTTGGAAATGGAAAGAAAAATGATTCCAAAGTACTAATGTTTCTAGCCAATTCTTAATTTGAAACTCCAATGCCTTTAGGATTAATTAATTTAATTTACGCCTTGCCTAATAATAAATTCTATTATGAAAGCTTTATTTTAAAGGTTTTGCAGGGCTTATTTAATTAAGAATTAAATCAATATAAACGGCAAAGCCGTTTTGGTTCAAAATTAATGAACACTAAAAACAAGCCCCTATAGTATAGTGGATTAGTATGCAAGCTTGCGGCAACCGCCCAGCCGGTTGACGTCTGGGTGCCTTCGCTGCGATGCAGCTTGGCACAATTAAATAAAATCAAATTATGAAATGCAACCAGCTTGAGACCAGGGTTCGATTCCCTGTGGGGGCAATAGCATTTATACGGCTTAAAACAAGTATTTTGGCATTTAAATTATTCTTACTTTTTTACTGCTGTTATTTTTCTTCCATTCTGGCTATAAGTTGTCTTTTTTCTTTTAATTTTTCATTTTTCCAAGCTTCCATTTCTTCTAAACTTCTTTGTGCGCTCTGAAATAGAGTAGTATCAATAATGTCACGACTTTTTAAATCCAGTATAATACTTCTTGCGCTACCTATAACTTGATTCGCGGTTTCATGCCCAGTAGCAATATCTGGGTCGCAATATTCTCCTTCAACGTTTCTTAATGCATCCCAGGTATGTCTAGAGATAATAGTGTCAACTAGACGGCCTACATCTCTAAAACCATTGTCACTTCTATAATTTAGACCATTTGCAATTGCTCTTTCAGCTTCTTTAAAAGCGAGTCCCATTTCCATTCCGGCCCACTCAGCAGGAAAATGTTTTTCTTTATGTGATTTCCTTCCGTTAGCAGCTCTTTCAAGCGAAAGAAGATACAATCTTCCTCTACGAGCATAATACCCTCCACCTCTGCTAACAAATTTTGTCCCTGGAATTTTACTTGCCACCCAAGCCTGACTACCCCCCATCGAGGCACTAACTTTTCCTCTGGGCAACTTTTGTCCAACAAGCCTTTTTAAATCAGTGACTCTATCTCTTCGCCTTAGGTCAAGTACTTGCAAAGCCGTTCCCCTTGGCTCAATTTTTCTTACTCTTTCAAGAGCTTTAACTTTACGCACTAATTTTTTTCTACTTCGATTTCCTTCTTTTACTTGTTGGTTATGCTCGGCAAATACTTCTAACCCGCGTCCTATTCTTTTTGACTGTTCTGCTAACTCTTCATACCTAAAGGCAGCTTCTCTTAGGTTTCTAGCTGATAACCTTGATCGAGTTCCTCCTAACTTTGGTCTTCTTGTAGATGGTCCCATTTGAGAATCCAACCATCTACTAACCTGCGACTTACGTATCCTACTTGTTGGCACGGTTTTCATGTTAATAATAAGTAAACTTCCAAACTTTATAAACTTTACCCATTACATCAAAAAGAGCAAAAAAAAACAAGCAAAACTTTTATTTATTATATTAAAATCTAGTTAAATATATTCTATTAATTTAATTATGTTTTATTATATTAAATGTTTTTTTGGTGGTAGTTAGGGATATCATTATCTTTGTCATACAAGCGTTTTCAATACCACTTAAAAGCCGTAAAAACAAGTTTTCCCTGTGGGGGTATAGATAAAAATTAACAAATAGCCATTAGCGAGCAGGTTAAAGGAATTAATCAGGTCTTAAACCTCTTTCTTGTATCATCGCAGAGTTTGGCAAACCTTTTTGGTGTTATTTTGCTTCTCTCCCACACCTCTATTTCTATTTTGTCCTTCTCATCTCTTGGAATTATATGAAAATGTACATGATACACTCTTTGCCCTGCTGCATGACCATTATTTAAAAGCAAATTATATCCTCCATGTTTTTTTTGAATCATTTCCGCAGCTTTTGAAACTAGTTCCATTAAATCACTTCTTTCATTTTTTGGTATTTGATGAAAGTACTTGTAATGTTTCTTTGGTATTACTAATAAGTGGGCATCATTGTCCACCGGGCTGTCAAGTGACAAGAAGCAAAGCGAGTGTTTTGTTTCTTTTACTGGGTTAAATGGATAGCCTTTGCGGTGTTCTTTTATTTTTCCGCTCGCAAATCCGCAAAAAGTGCATTTCATGATTAATAATTATTTTTCTTGTTTATATTATTTTCTGTAGGTCTTTACTCAAAATGCTTCATTATGCAACTCACTATACAAAACACTTTGCATAGCCTTTTTTTCGCGAGTTTTTACTCCTCCTAGTCAAAAACTAAATATTTTTAATATGCAAAACCTTAATTTAGCTATGAAGCATATTCTCTTTGTCTGTTCTGGAAATATTTTTAGAAGCGTGTCTGCAGAGCTTTGCTTTAAGAATTATATTAAATCAAATAAACTGCCCCTAGTCAGGTGTAGTTCTTGCGGCTTAACCGCTTATCCGCAGGAATTTAACTTTGGAACAAAAAAAGCTTTTGATTTTTTGGGAATTGATTATTCAAGTCATAAGCAAACTCAAATAACAAAAAAAATTGTGTTGGATTCTGATTTAATTGTTGCAATGGCTCAAAATCATAAAGATTTTGTTGAAGATAATTACAAGAAAAAAACTTATTTATTTAATTTTTTAGCCACTGGCGAGAATAATTCAGTTCCTGATTTAAATGATGTTATCTATGATTGGTACTCAAACAAAAAAGCGGCTGATAATTACTGTTATAACACCATTCTTGAGATTAACTCAAAGATCCCTGCTTTTTACAAGAACGCATTAAAATTTCTAAAATAGTCTTAAAATACTAAAAAAATAAATTTCAATTCAAAAAAAGCAAAATTAATTCAAATTCATAAAGTCATCTAAGTAAAAGAAAAACATTGCTTGAACCTAAATAATAGAAAAATAGTGTTTTTGAGAATTAATTTTTATTCTCCCAGAACAATCGTTTCGTTTTCTAGTATTATCAGTGATTTCTCTGCTTGTGTAACCATCGCGCCTTTTGCTTCTTTTAAGCCTGGAAATGTAGTTACACACCCCGCTTTCATTAATTCTTTTAATCCAAAAGTTATTTGAAATTCGGTTAACTTTTTTGAAGAACCTTTCTTAGTTCCTTTTTCAGCATAATCATCTTCAATTTGCAATTCTTCCCTTATCCATCTTTCGGCAAATGGCCTTCCTTCATATTTTTCTCCAAGTTTTAATATTTCTCTTGCATAATTATTTCTAACAGCTTTTTTTTCATTTAATGCAAATATCTCAACGCTTTGCACTTCGCCAACCATCTTTATGTGTTTGCAGTCGTCCTCAC
>CAZIPK010000015.1:0-11993 GCA_964541135.1 uncultured archaeon
TGATGATGGGGCCTCAAGCAGAATAAAAAATTATGTTGATTTATATGATGCGACAACAGGGAAGATACTTGCGACCAACGTTGCAGGAAATAACGGTCCCGCTCCCGGCGGGGGAAGCATGTGTGTTAAGGGCGGAAACATTTGCTACATTAATGAAGGAGTGTATTATCCTTCCAAGGGAGGTTGTGATTCGGGATCTGCAGTTGGGGCGGGAGACAAAGATATTATTGAAATAGTGATGGACAAAAATATGATAGGGGTTCATGAACTTGAAATAAGGCTTGGGGCAATATCTCCCGCAAATGAAGACAAGTACTCTGAAAAAATAATGCACAAAACAGTAAAAAAAATAAAAGTGCTTGTAGGGCTGCCCAGCTTAATGGTTTTTGCACAGCAAGAATTGAAAAGAATGAATTATTTTGAAAAAGAAGGCCGAGAATCCCAAGAAATACTTTTCACATTGATAAATAAATCCCCATTTCCACTGATAATTGAAAATTATTCCATGAATTGCGTTGGAGAAGCTCAATGTGAGCTTGAAAAAGGCGAAGATGGGCAATTATTTTACAAAGGATACAAAATAATGCCGAATAATTCAATGATAATAAACGGAAAAGTGAAGATTGACAAAAGCAAAACGCCCTTGACTTTTTTCTTGAACTCTTTTGATGTGAATTATTCAGCAGAAGGACTCGTGAATAAATGCGATTTCATTAATAATCTCCCTTACTGCGCCACAAAAACAACCCCTATGAAATTTGAATCCGGACTTCTTGACAAGCAAGATTTTCAGATAAATGTTTTAGGAAGAAGCCAGGCAAAAGAATGCATAAATGCCGACGGAGAAATAGGAAAAACAGGTGAAAACTATGCCCCAAGAGTGAACCTTTATTTTGGAGGCAACTTGTCACCTGCAATATCAAGCGAAGCCCAATTAATTTCCATTGATGAGTGCTCCCCAGTAAACAATATTACAAAGGAGCAAAACCCTGATTGGGTTTATTGCTCGCAAAGAGAATTTATAATTCAACTTGCTAACAGGATAGGAAAAGCTGCGGAAAAAATTGATTTAATAAATTCATTTGAGCAGGACCAGAATTATTTGGAAGCAGACAAACTAAGAATGGAAATGACACAGTTGCTTAATTTTGATGCATATTTAAGAAAACAAGACCTTGTTAAAACAGCTATTCTTAATTCTCAAACAAAATTAGAAAGTTTCTTGTTTGCAAGGCTTGGGCTTGAATCATCAACATTTGGCGGCTCCGGAGAGGATGCAAAAAAACTTGCACGGCTAAGAAACCTTCTGGCAGGATCCGAGTTTTCAAAAACAATAAATGGGCTTGCGATTGACGAAAAAGACATTGCCCCTGGATTATATAATGTGGCGGTTGACTTAAACTCGGAAAGCTCACTAATATTTGATACGCAAAATAAGCTGATTGAAGGGGTCAAGGTCAGAATACAGCTGGAAAAAATATCCGAACCATCATTTGAATGGTTCTTTTACAACGACGAAGCAACGGACTCATTTGTTGAAGCATTTGAATCCCCCAGCCTAATAACAAAGTACCGTGCAAATGTGCTAAACAGGGGAATAATAATGTCCTTTGTAAAGGATTCTATTGGAAGAACTGATGGGAATTTTTATAGCAGTTATGCAGTTCCAATAATAATAAAGTTATCCGACACCGAAAAGACCGGGACAATAGACGCGTTTTATGAAATAAGAGGATTTACTGAAAGATCAGAAATGTTTACCTTCTGGACAGGATTTGCAAGCACCCAAGACCAAGGCTGCGGAACAACAAGCAATATCCCATCAAGCGGAGGAAGAGAATTACCTTATAGAATACCCGATATTAATGTAAGAAGCACTACGGGAAACCAGGCGTTTGGAATAAGCGAATTTTCCAGCGTAATAAGGGACAGCAATATTTATTTGGAGACGGTTGTTTATGTCCCGACAACAGGTTCTGAAGCTCCAGAATACGAAATTACCGCTCCATTCAATATTTACTCGATTTTTGACAACTGTACAAGAAGAATAGGGCAAAGATGCGAACTAAGATTTGGAGCGCTTACCAATTATGCCAAAAAATTCCACGCAACAACAATTATTGATGTTTTTAACGGAATAAGGGATGGGAATATATGCGTATTTAAAGACACTTCACAGCAAGTGACAAGCTGGCAGGTATTCTGGAACCAGGAAAAAGTCCTTGAATCAATGCAACCAATGAAAACAAATATAAAAGATGCAAAAATATGCGAACTGGGTGAAACAAAATAATAAAATAAGCCCCTTCCTTAAATTAATTTTATTAGTTTTATTGTGTTTTGCCTTAATAAAATTTTACTAAATTAAAATTGTTTTTGGCGTGGTCTTTTTTTTTAAAAAAGCCTTATCCTAAAAACGCCGATTATTATCAGAATAATTGCGAGGATGATTAACAGAATTAGAAAATTTTTGCTGTCAAAAAAAGATAAAAAATTATTGTTATTTTTGGCATGCTTGTTGTTCTTTTTCCTTTTAGAATAAGAATTTGAAACACTTGTTGCTCCCTCAAGCAAAGCCTCTTTTGAATATTTCAACCAGTTTGAAGGAGTCCGTAAATCATTAATAGTTTCTTTTGTTATCTCAAGATACCCTTTTTCCCTAAAAGGAATTTTTGACAAGCCCTCACTAGAGCCATCAATAGCATTAACTATAAGTTGGTACTCTGTTTTTCCTGCGACAACGCTTGTTTTGTAAAAAGGGACAAAAAACTTTCTTGCGCTTGAAACAACCACATTGTCCTTCGGTACGCCAAAATGTTCCGCGGTCTTTAACTGGAGAACAGCATCCTGCTCCCTTTTCTCAATGTTGCACCACTTAGTGTCAAAATTATCCTTGGGCGCAAGCTGGGCGGATTTTTTCCAATTAGTTTTAATTAAATGAGTAAGGTCCTGCCTTATTTTAACTTCATGCCCGTCAAGAGCGATTACTCCATGCAAAGCATTTTTAATGCTCGGTTTGCCTTCCACGCTTTCTTCCAAATAATAGTAATAATTAAATAAAAAATAGGGCACTAAATTGAGTACTAAAGGCTTTAGTTCAAAATCGTGCCAATTCTTGTTAATGAGTTCTTTTCTTATCGACTCTTCCGCGCTTTTTGCGGTAACATTAATAGGCAACAAGGGATTGCCTAAATACAACGAACTCACTGTCCTTTTTTCTTTATAATCTTAACCTTTGAAGGGGTAACAAGCACTCTCTCAGCAGAGATTCCTGCCATGTCTCCATCAATTGCCCTGACTTCGGACTTAATCCTAGATAAAAGCTCTTTTAATTTAGCCTTGTTTCTTTTATTTAAGTCAGCTATGTTAACCAAAGCCAAGTTGCCCTGCTTAACTTCCCTTATTATTGATTCAGCGTCAGAATCGCTGCCAAGTTCCATTGGCTTAACCAATGCATCAGCATTCTCATAAGATTCTTCCGTAACAGCATCCATGTTGTTTAAGAAATCCTCCAAGTCAACTGAATCATTTTTTGTCATTACCTTATTAAAGAAACCCACTATAACCACCCCGCATAAAAGCGCGTATATTACGTTATCTTAAATAAAAGATTTAAAAGCCCTATGTTGAGGTCCCAAAAACCAAAAACCAGCTTATTCATAATAAAAATTTTAATTAAAGTATTGAATTATTGTTTGAAAACCAAATAACTAAAAAATTTATTCCCCAAAAAAATGCTTATTAATGGAATAATTATTTCGGAAGGCATACTGCCAGTATTTTATTTCTTTCCTGGGATAATTATTATTAATAAGATGACTGATGTTGAGAGAGTTAAAAAATTAAAAAAATCAATTCAGAGAAAATTAAATTAAAAAAATTAATTCATGATTAAACAAAAAAAACTTAAAAAAGGATTAAGAAATCGGGGCGTAAAAAATGGAAAATATTTTTGATAAGCAAATGGCAAAAAACACTGTTTTCTTAAACAAAGATATAATCTCTCCCCACCACATTCCGGAAAAACTTCCCTTCAGGGAAAAACAAATCGAAGAAATAACCCAAGGCCTCTCGGCAGTAATAAATAACTCAAAGCCGAATAATTTATTTTTATACGGAAAGCCAGGCACTGGAAAAACAAGCACAGTAAAACACGTGCTTGAGCAATTAGGGGAATTTGTTAAAAAAAATAGTTTAAGCTCAAACTCAAGCTACATTAACTGCCGAAGTCACTCCTCAAAATACAAAGTGCTCTTAAAATCAATCAGGGGCTTTTATCCTGAAAAAGACTTTCTAGGCTACAGCGCGTCATTTGTTTACGAAAAAATGCTTGAATACGCAAATGAGAAAAAAGCGCACTTAATCCTTGTGCTTGATGAGATAGACAAAGTAAAAGACATTGACGACTTGGTTTACTCCTTGAGCAGGGCGAATGATGAAGTGGAAAACGGGTCAGTAACCATGATAGGCATATCAAACAATTTAATGTTCAAAGAAAAACTAGATCCAAGAACAAAAAGCTCCCTATGCGAAAGAGAATTAGTTTTCAACCCTTATAATGCAGGCGAATTAAAAGAAATACTAAAAGAAAGATGCAAAATTGCATTTAAGGAAAATGCTGTCGAAGAATCAGCAATACTATTTGCTTCAGCAATCGCGGCGCAGGAATCAGGGGACGCAAGAACCGCAGTAATGTTAATGCAACGCGCAGGAGAAATAGCAGATACTGAGCAATCAGCAACTGTAACGGACGCGCATGTACAAAAAGCAAAAGCAAGCGTGGAGGAAGAAATAATAATCTCTATGATATCCACCCTGCCCCAGCAACAACAATTAGTGCTCTATGCAATAGCCCAATTAACTACTCAAAAAAGGGGGATAAGAAAAGTAAGCGGGGAAACAGAAGAAGGCGTATTATTTTCAGGAGAAATATTTGAAGCTTATTTAGACTTAGCGAAGAAATTTGAGGAACACACAATAACAAGCAGATGGTACCGACAATACATAAACGAACTAGAAATGTACGGGCTCATTTTAGTAACCGCAAGCGGAAAAGGAATAAAAGGCCAAACTAGATTAATTAAACTTGGTTTTGATGCGCAAAAAATAAAAACCGCGCTGGAAAAAGAACTATTTAAAACAATGAACTAATTTAAAATAAAAAATAATTTTTAAAATAAAGTAATAATTTTTAAAATAAAAAAATCATTTTTTCCAAAACCAGCTAGCAATTTAATATTTTGAAGTGATTTGTTTGAATCTAAAAAAGCATTTAAACAGATGGACTAGAAGAACAGCAAGCTTGGTGCAAAGAGTAAGTAGAGGGAGAATAATAAATATTTCTTCCACCCAGCCAGGAGTTTCTGGGTTTTTATCAAATTTTACTCTTTCGCCTTTTGTTCTTGATGGAATTAGATATCAGTCATTTGAAGGATTTTGGCAATCACTAAAATTTCCTGAAAGGCATCCTGATAAGTTGAAAGCACAAGGATTGCATGGAATAGAAGCTAAGAGAATTTCTGCAGGGATTAATACAAAGATTATGCACTATCATGGCAGGCAAATTCCGCTAGGAAGCAGGGAATTATTTGAACTGGCTAAAAGAGCCCAAAGGGAACGCTTTTTGCAAAACCCCGAACAAAAACAAGCCCTTCTCTCAACAGGAAATGCCAGATTAATTCATTTTGCTGAATTTAGGGATTCAAAATCATTGCCAAGAAAAGTGTTTTGCCAAATACTTACTGAATTAAGGGAAGAATTCAGGCGAGGGTAATAATCACAATTTTTTAAGACAATTTTTGTTTTAAGTCTTTTTAATCAAAAATTATATTTGTGCCACTAATAACCCAAATAAAAACGAAGCCAAATTCATTAATATTGAAAGAATTAACAGTTTTGTTTTTTCTTTTTTAAGGACGGCTGAAAGCAGCAAAAACTCGGTTATTATTACTATAATTTCAAGAAGAATGATGACTTGAATGCTTAATTCAATAAGTTTCATTTGGGAATTAAGAAGAATAAAATAGTTTAGGAGAGGATTAGTTAATAAATTTAGGGCAAAAATCAATGCAAGAATTTCTCTTTTTCTATAACCTATGATATATGCTATCAAAAGCTCGACAAGTATGGTTAAAATTAAAGCAAAAAGAATTGCTATTAATGGATTAGTAAAAACCATCCCCATCTCAACTTCATTTATTAGCCAGAACTATCTTTTTAATAGCACAATTGCACAGCAAGTGGAAGATTCTTTACAGGTTACAGGAGGGTCTGAAACGGAATAATTGCCATCAAGCATTGAGAGAATTTCTTTTAATGATTCAACTGTTCGTCTGCAAACAACTTTTGCCGCTATTATTCTCTGGGTTGCGCCAGTGTATTTTACATATTCTCCATTTTCTCCAATCTCAAGCGGGTCAGAGTCCTTAAACTGCCCTCGGACAAAAAACAACACTCCTGCGCTAAAATTTTTCTGCTCTGCAAGATCTTGAGTTTTAATTAACTCATCATTTTTCAATATAAAATCTTCAGTAATTGTTTCCCCTAAAGGCATGGCGTTTAATAAAGCAGAAGAAATTTGGTTTTTAGCATCATATTTATTATTCAAATAATTTCTAGTTGCTGAGTTATTTTGCGGAATAAAAAAACTTGCTATAAACAGAATTACTAAAATAATTACTAGCAAAATCACTAGTATTTTGAATATTTTCATAATTTTTTTCTCAGCATTAATAGAATTAGGCTTTTTATTTATTTTTTCATATAATTTATAAATCAAGAAGATTCCGACAGTGACTATCCCAATTACGACTATTCCAATTATCCCTATTCCAAATAAGATTAATCCATTTTCAACAGGTCCGAGGGTGACGTCAGCAAAAGCAAAGTTGATTAAGAGAAGCAAAGCGCCAAATAAAAGGGCAAATTTTTTTGATAAATCCATTGCAATTAGTTAGTTTTTTCATTTTTATAAGCTTTTGCTTTATCAACGGCAAGATTTGCTTTTGAGCCCAGCTTTAATCCGACAAAAAGCATTACTGCGGCAACCAATATTATTCCAATAATCAGATTGATGTTTGAAAAAATGAAGCCAAATCCTGACAAGAATGGAAATGCCCCGATTAGTAAAGCCATACAAGTTAGTCCAAAAGAAAAACCTGGTCTTCCAGGCAGAATGTTTGATATGGCGACTAGTGTTATTGGCATGGTGAAGTTAAACAAAAACATCCCAAAAATTCCCAGAATTGCATATTGCGGGCCAAGCAAAACAAAAGGGATGCAAAGTAATAGCCCTCCTACGCCGATCTTTCCCCACCCAAATTTATCCCCCAAAATCCCGCCAAGTGATTTTCCAAAAAATACTCCTATTGTTAAAGCTAATAATAGTAAAAAATCCGTTTTCCATGGAAAAGAAATAGCAAAGCCAATAACTGAACGGGAAACAATAGTTAAGAAAAGTAAAATTAGAATTAGTTTAATATAATCAATTTTTATTGGTTGTTTTGTAGAGTAATTGATTTTTGGGTGATTTGTTAAGAATATTAATCCACAAAGAATTAATGCAATAATTGAAAAAATGTGCGGGTTAAATAAAGAAGCTTTCCCAAGCAAAGTTCCAACTAACAAACCAATTGCTCCTGGAGCGACAAATATCCCTGGTGCTGAAGCTTTTTTTGGAGTTAAATTTAACGAAATGACTCCCCCGCCAATATGTACCAAAGCGTTTCCAATACCAACAAGACTAATTCCAATTATTGGGGAAAAAAATCCAATTAAACCGCCAATTGCGGCAATTATTAAACCAGTAATTACAAAATATTTTGGGTTCATTAGTTTATCTGACAAAAATCCAAAAGGCAATTGCAAACCAAAAGCAAAAATATTGTAAAGAATAATCAAAAATGCAGCCTCTTCAATTGAAATAGATGTGTTAAGCAGGGAAAAAATCAATCCAGCGCAAATAGCATCTACAATAAAGTGGCCAAGCCCGTAGATTAATAAATTGCGCCAAGTATTTTTAGTGAAAAGTTGGTTTGGAAGTTTATATTTATGCAGATTAAACTCCATGATTTAATTGTGCATAAAGTTATTATAAATAAATCTTTGGTCGATTAAATTATTTTTGTTTCTTGTAAACCCTCTTCACCCAAAACTTTTTTATAAAAGGCATGGAGTACTGCTGGAGTAAATACGCGCCGGCAGGAACAAGTGCTGCGAGGAATGGGTTCTCTGCATTAATAATTAAAAGAAAAATAACGACAACAATGTAAGTGGCAAGCGCCAAAATTCCTCTTCGAATTTTGCTTGTCTCCCAAGCCTTATCCGCCTCAACCCGCGCATTACGCGCCTTAATTGATTCAATTTCTCTCTTTAAAGTCATAATAAATAATTAAGTACTATTGGTTAAATATTTATTCTTTCTAAGGGCAATATATTAGTTAGGAAAAATGATAGTTAAAACAAAAAGTACTTGAATTAAAGAAAAAAGGATTAGTGTTTAAATGCCGGCACAAAATACAAAACAAGCAAGAACAAGAAGACAAATGATTAGAGAAGATGGCCAACCATACGAGATTAGGGAATATAGGAAATCATTAAGGGAGGGAAGGGTTGGTTGTGTGGTAAATGCTAGAGTCCGTGGAGAATTAAAAAGAAGGTTTGTTTTCAAAAAATACTACTTTCCAGAAGATGCTAAGCAAAGCATGATTGCGCAAAGAAAAGTCTGGATGGTATTAAAATCAGCAGGGCTTCCGGTAGTTGATATTTTTAGGCCAATAACTAGGGAGAGAAGCAAATTGTTTGGAACAATAATAATGAACGATTTGAAAAGAAAGTATGGGAAACTCTATCCAATCAATGATGAATATGGAAATCCAAAATTTTTAAGCAAATTAAACGCCAAAGATTCATTAGTTAGAGAATTGGCTTCTGACTTGGCAGTAATGCACATGAATGGAATTAGGCCAACTTTTATTGATTGCTGGCACTTTTATAAAAAAACTGATGGGAGTTGGGGCAGAGTGTTGTTTGATTTTGAGTATGTACAAATACAACCCTATATAGAAAAATTTTTTGAAATAACTGATGCGACGGATGGAACAATAAGGAGAAATATTAATGAATTTAGATTATTCTTGCCAAGAGAAAGTTTCGCTGAATTTGAAAAAGCATACAAACAAACCGTGTATAATTCTACAAGAGGGCATTATCGAGATGCAAAAGCACATGAAGCAAGAATGGCAAAAATAAGGGCTAGATTAAAATCAATTTTTGATTATCAAGGAAATATTGATGGAGTAAAAAGGCAACTTCAAATTGTACAATACAATTTACGCAAACTCAAACAATGATTTTTGCTTCACTGTGTCGCTTCTAAACACAGAGTTAATTTCTTTCTCAATCATGTTCAAGCGCTGGATTAAGTAAGGTGATAGGTTCTCCTGACGCGCCATGTTTTGGGCGATTTTTAAGTACTTTCTAACAGACCCTTCGTGGATTGTGAGAATAATAGTTGATTTGCCGCACTTATAGCACTTCCCGCTCAAAGGAATGCGCCTATATTTCTCATTACAGGTGGTACACCTAAAAGTCTGACGTGAAAAAGCGCGGGCATTACCAATAATGTCGGGCAAAAAGTGCGAACCCATTACTCTTTCAAGAGCATCCTTGGAATCAACAGCCATAATTTTTTTCTGCAAAGAATTCTGGCGCTGGATTTTCTCATCCATTGTTTTTAACTGAATATAGCGCGAAGTTTTTGGGCCTTCGTCAAACATCAAAGTATCGTGAGTAAAACCAAGCCTAGAGTACTGGCTTGATTTTGTCAGCCTGTCTTTCACCGTTTCAATTGCAATGTTTGGTTCGCAAATATTTAGGGATTTCTCATATAATTCAAGCGGAAAGCTAGTGCAAGTTTCCATTTTGTGGACTTCGTCATCAACTTCAGAAGGGTTAATTATTATGGTAAAAACAAGCGGAGCATCCATTCTGCCCCCGCTTTTATTTGACAAGTACTTGTGGGAAAAATTAAGCAAAGCGTCCATTAAAAGCATTACTGAGTCCTGGTCTCCATCAACATTCCTTCTTTTTGCGCAAACAAAATAAGGATGACCAAAACCAAGCCGAGCCTTGGTGTAACCAAGAATCCTTGCATTAACCGCTGCCGAAGTGTGGGGGGCAAGGCCCAAAACAAGTTCGCCAATCAAATCCTCTTTAGTTTTTGCATTATAATATTTGGGCAGTTTGTAAAATTTTTCCAATAATTCATCGGTGAACTGGCTAACCCTTACAAGCCAATCGCCGCAGGACTCATTAACTACAATATCCTGGGGGTAAATTTCAATCATTTGGTTTTCATTTAAAATAGGATTATTATTAATGTCATGCGTGTAACCAAGAGAAATAACTTTTTCCACGCTCAAGTTAAGCTCTTTTGGCCTAAAGTGGGTTAGGACGGCGTTTAATAATTCAAACCTTGCAGTCCCATCACGAAAAATATGCACATCGTGTTTTGCTCTGAGAATTCCTTTCTCAAGGGGCTCGACCTCCTTTGTCTCTGAAATCAATCCCTTTACCCCTTTAATTAATTCAGGAATTGAATGTTCATTTAGGTTTTTTCTAGCTTTGTCCATTAATCCTGTTAAGTCAAATTCATGTTCCCCGCAAGGAATTGTTTTATTCCCGCAAAAAGAACATATTTCACCAACAACGGATTTTTGGCAATGCTTGCAATAAAGCATCCTGTTGCTTTGAGTGTTGCATGATTCACAAGTATGGTTAAACGAAACTTTTTTGCATTTTGGGCAAATGTACTGTGATATTTCAACAGTTAATTTCCCGCTTTCATTATGCGTCGGGTCAATTGCCTTGTTAATGCTCCTAGTGCTCCCGCCCTTTAAGCCAATTGGGAATAACACATGAGGATTGCCCTTCATTTCACGCGGTTTTGCCTGTTCCGGCCTGCCCATTCGCCCCCCGATAAAAGAACCTGCTTTGTCCTTTATTTTAATTCCTGAAATTTCGGTTAAATAATTCAAAACCGAGTCCCCCTCAAAAGTAAAATCTTTTTTTGGCGGAAAAGTTTTTAGGATGCTGTCAATAAAATCCGTTACTAAAATTTTTCCATTGTTTAATTTGTGGGGCAAGCCAATTCTTTCAAGAAGCTTTTTCTCTTCGGGAGTAAAATTAAATACAAGTTCTTTTTTTGATCCCTCCATTAAGATTCCTTTATTAAAAAAATCCTGCAATTCTTTTATTTCTTTTAAATTAAGCGCCTTATAGTAATGCAAGTAAGTTGGGTGAAGAGGAACATTAAGCAGCTCGCTTAATTTTAGTGCATTATTTTCATCAATTTTTTTTATTTCAGACAGGGGGGCAGTTAATAAGTGCTCCTGATTTAATGATTTAAGTTTCTCAAGATTGTCCTTATCCTCGCAGATTTTTTTCAGTTCAAGCTGCCACCACTCCTCGCAATAGCCGACAGGAATCAAAGGGTGTGCACTTTTCTTAAAATCCCCAAAAGTTGCAAGCAAATCCCCTAAATAAATTATTTTCTCAACCTCAAGCCTTACTTGAGCTGCTTCTTCAGTTGAATTAACCCTTTTTACTTCCCCGCTTTTTAATAAAACAATCGGGCCATCAATTGAAGTGCATGGGAAAAATTGGGTTGCTTTTCCTGGCCTCTCAATTCGACCGTGTGTTCCAACCGCAATGAATTCATCAAGAAGAGTCATTGTCGCAGGATTAATTGCTTTGGCCATTATCCCAGTATTTCTTCCCCGCCCATAACGTAGTCTAAAACCGCCCCAATGACTTGGATAAGAAAGAATCGGCCGACCAGCAGCAAGCCTTTCCAAAAAAGCTTTGTTTGGCTTAATCTCTATTTTTGTCTGAGTCTTCTCAACTTTCACTATTTTTTCCAAAAAATCCCAATTCAATCCAAGGTCTTTGGCAGTCTTCATTACCCAAAGAGCTTTAAGAGCAAGGCCTTCAGA
>CAZIPK010000016.1:0-11863 GCA_964541135.1 uncultured archaeon
CATTTATTAAAAGCATTAAAACAGAAGTCAGTGCTTTTCTAATTGAAGAATTCATCAAGGGGGATATTGTTTCCTGCATAGTAATAGGAAAAAAAGTCATTGCGGTTAAACGCAAACAGTTAAACGAAGAGCCGGTTGAAATTGAAAAAGGCTTTTTGTACCACCCAACTGATTCTGAAAAAGAGATTGCAATAAATGCAGCAAACGCCTGCGGTTATGACATTGCCAGGGTGGATCTCGCAAGCGAAGTAGTCACAAAAGTCAACCCTATAATTCCGCTTAACGAATTCAACTTGGCACTTTCAGCAAATCTTGAGGAAAATATTGCGGATTTTCTAATTGAAAAGGCAAAACAACACGAGGACTTAATCCAAGCGCCTTATGATTTATTAAGGGTAAAAAAATTATTTTCAAAAACAATCCTAAGGGGGTTTTTTAAATGAACAAAAAAAGCCTCTTAATAATCGGCTCAAGGACTTACAAAAAATCAACAGTTAACGCACTAATTGAAGAAGCCAAAAATAGGTTTGAAAAAGTAGCATTCATTCCAATAGACAAAATAACTATCCAGACGAGTCAGGGAAAAGCCGGATTGTTTTACAAGGGAAAAAATTTGTCAGATTACGACGTTATTTACCCGCGAATTTCAGCAAGGGACATGCTTTTGGGAGAAGCCGTGCTTAAAATCATAGAGAATACAGACGCATACTGCCCCTTAAGTCTCTCATCCTACCAGATAACGAATCATAAATTCTTCACTTCACAAAAATTATCAAACAACAATATTCCTGGCCTGTTAAGCACACTATCTATCTCGCCAAAATACGCCGACTTTGCAGTTAATGAAACAGGATACCCATTTGTAATGAAACTAATCTCAGGATTTGCAGGAAAAGGAGTAGTTCTTGTAAACAATAAAGAACAAATGGACTCCATCCTTGACGCAATACACTTATTTGAAGAATTTATCTGCACCCAAAAATTCGTTAAAGGAAAAGACCATGATGTCAGATGCTACGTAATAGGGGATTATGTAATTGCGGTGAAAAGAAAATGCAAAAAAGGGGATTGGAGGGCGAATGTTTCACGCGGAGGCTTTGCGAGCCTGATTAACCCCACTCCTGAAATGCTTTTAATAGCAAAAAAGGCAGCAAAAACACTTAACATGGATATCTGTGCGGTTGACTTAATGGAGCACAAAAACAAATGGGTGGTGATTGAAGTAAATTTTATGCCAGGCCCCTTTAAAAAATTCCTCGGCAACACAGTGATACAAGAATGGATGCGATTATTATCCGACAAATCAGACTATCAAATAAAAACAATCTAATTAATAGTTTCCAAAATGGTGATTTATTGCAAAAAGGGGATTACAAAAAACTTGACCAAAAAGTCTGCCAGCTTGCATCAAGCACTGAAGCAAAATTATTGGAATTCATTTCCCCCCAAAATATTGCAGACGAAAAAAATAATTTTTTTGAAGAATTGAAAAAGAATAACAAATACGAGCCGAATTTTATTTACACGGTTAGAAACCCTGTTTATGGCTACTTTAACCTTGCGCCAAAATTCAACACATATAAAAACGAGCTAAAAGAACTTTTAAGCGAAGTAAGAGAAGATTCAATAGGATTAATTTTCGAGAAAAAAATAATTGATTTATTTGACTGGATTGAACTAATCAAAAGCATCGGGACAGAAGATTTCGGGAATAATTCAGAAAATTATTATGGGGAAGTGGAAAAAGAAACGCTTAATTATGCAAAAGAACTTATAACCACCCAAACAACAGGGGAAGAAAAACAACTCAATTTTAATGAAGCAAAATTAATAATTGAAGATTTTTTGATAAAGAAAAAAATAAATTACAAAGTAACTGAAAAACTTACTGCCGGAGCAAAGTTTTCAGTCAATACAAGGTTAAAAGAAATCAACATTGTCAAGAATCATCTCTTCTCAAAACAGTCCTTAAAAAGATTAATTGCCCACGAAATAGAGGCGCATATTTACCGGGCAGAAAATGGAAACCTACAGCCTTATAAAATATTTTCACGCGGCATAAGCCGAGAGACGCTTGAAACCGAAGAGGGCCTTGCGGTTTATGTGGAACAAAAAGAAGAAATCAATATTGCCCAACAGCTAAAAGAATATGCAGGGCGTGTAATTGCAATAAGCACGGCAAAGAAAAAAGGGTTTTATGAAACTTTTGAAGAAATGCGAAAATATTTTGACGAAGAGGACTCATTTAACCTAACACTAAGGGCAAAAAGGGGGACTAAGGACCAAAGCAAGGGCGGAACATTTTCCAAAGACGCGCTTTATTTAAAAGGTTTCTTAAAAGTGGATGAATTCTTAAAAGAACAATCCATCGAGAAATTGTATTACGGAAAGTACTCAATTTATGACGTCCCATTGGTCTTTGATGTTGATGGATTAAAAAAACCAAAACATTTGCCCCAATTCTATAAAAAATGAACTAAATACTTCAATAAATGCACTCTAATTCGAATCATAAGTAATAACCCCAATGAGTTAATTAAAATTTTTTTAGAACAAAGCAATTCGTTTATTTAATCATTATTTTTCAACCTTAAACATCTTCCCGTGCCCGGGAATTATGTAATCAGCCTTGCTTAAAATTAATTTCCTGCTTTTTAGCAGAGCTTTTTCATCCTTAACAAAAGGGTCTTTTAGCAAAAGCAAAGATTTTTTGTCTGTTTTTTGCAAACCGTCCATCCACCACCACAAGTCCTCTGCAACCGCAATAACTCCTTTATCAGTATTTACAAGCAGGGTTGTTTCTTCATGAGCGTGCCCAGGGGTTGGAACAACTTCAATTTCTGTTCCAGGCAATTTATTTGAAAAAGAGTATTCTTTATCCTGGCGATAAATTATATCCCCGTCCAAAACATCAACTTTTGGAAACAATCTCACATTAAGCCAGTGGTCAACATGGTAATGAGTTAAAAAAATAAAATCAATATCTGCAACAGACAAACCCTCTTTTCTTAGCGCGGCTAAAAGCAATTCTTCATTACAGCCAGGATCAACCAATATCTTCTTGTCACCATCCTCAATTAAAACAGTAGAGCAAGTCGCCTCAAAATAACCATCTTTCTGCCGCGCATAACCTTCAACCAAAACATTAACTTTTGCCAATAAAACCACCAAAAAAATTCTTGTCGGCTCAGTCGACTTAAGATTTTCCCCGAGTGCTTTTTGCGAAAACAAAAAAGACTCATGCACGGGAACGGGTTCGAACCGTTGAACGCACTAAGCGACCAGATGACTCTCACATAAAGAATCTTTCTTTTTTAGTGCAGGTTTTTTCTTTCCATTGGAAAGAAAAAAAGTGCCTTGAGTCTGGCGAGTTTGACCACTTCTCTACCCGTGCAAATTAAAACGATCACCCTTTGGGTTAACCGCTAAGTAAATAATGAAAAGGAAAATTTTTAAATTACTTGAATTCCAAAACATCGTTTCTTCTTACCAAATGAAGGTTTTTTCCCTTGATAAAAACGGTTCCTTCCTCATTTAAAAGCAATTCAGCAACAGAGTTTGAACCAATCTTTAAATCGCTCACGACAGAATTTTTTTCCTTAAAAACAAGCTTCATTTTTTTCTTTATTTTGCCTGATTCAACAATCCCAGAAACAAGCACTTCATCACCAACATCATAAACGCTTAAAACTTTAAGCTTGTTAGGCACTTTTTCTTTGCGCTCTTTATTAACCAAAAAAACTTTTGTGGCCTCTTCTTCCATGCTCTTTTCCTTGGCATGGTCCGGGATTAATACTTCAGAATTATCTGCCCCCAAAAGAATCTTTTCTTCAGCACTTAAAGAAACAGCTTCTCTCTTTTTTGAAAAACTGAATAAACCCATAATTAAATAACCTAAGAGAAAATAATAAAAACCAACTGCAAAACCGCAAAATACTTGAATTTTTATCCAAACTTGACTTTTTTTAAAATACTTACCCGCTCTTTTCCTTTGGTTCGCTTTTTTTTGCCATTTGTGCCTTTAAATCATTTAATTGGAGCTGGTACTGCTCCATTAAGCGGCGGTAAGTTGTTTCATCCATTTTGCCTTTCATAAAATCCTGTTCAAGAATAGCCATCTTTAGTTTCAATGATTTTATTTGTTGAATTATATCTCTTTCCTTTTTCTTTTTAATAATAAAAAACGCAAGCCCGCCCACAATAATAACCAATATAGCTGTTATAATGCCGTAAAATAAAGAATTATCTGCAATAGAAAATTTCACGCTTGGCTTTTTGTCTTTTGAAGGAATTGGCTCCCAAACAATCACTCCTTTCTCATAATCAACAACCCCGCTAGGGTCAGCCATGGGGTAAAAAGCAATTAATTTTGACCCCAAAGGAAGCTTTATTGTCAAAGAATTCTTCAGCGACAACTCATCAGTACTATTTGAAACATTCCAATCCCTAAAAGTAACTTCTACTGAATTATTTGGAAGCTGATTAACAATCAAATCAGTTTGTGTCCGGTAATTGATTCTTAATTCTCCGTCAGAATATTCACCAAAGCATGTTGAATCATTTGCAAAAAAACCAAGGCTCTTAAAAAGGGCATCATTTGCAGACAAAAATGCTTCTGAACATTCAAAATTGCCGCTTCTTTCACTAAACTCTTGTGAACATTCACTATCAAGCGGTACCACAAGCCGCATCTCAACATCCGATAATAAATCCGGCCTTATATTAAACAATAAATGAAACTCCTTTGCATCCTTAGTGCTAAAAGAACATTCAGCCAGTGCAAAAGGGGCTAAAAGCAGAGCCAAAATAAATAATATAATAAAATTTTTCATTCAAAAAATAGGTTTTTTGAGTATAAATTAATTACGATTGGGCAAAAGAAAATGCAATTTTAGATTAAAAATACCAAAAACATTTATTTTTATATTTTAAAATTCTTCTTTTAACGAAATAAAGATGAACAAACTTACCCCCCTAATGTTAACTTTCATATTAATTCCAGCATTATTCGGATGCATTCTTGGAGAAAACAATTCTAGCGAGTCAGATTCAAATGATTTAAATAACCTTCAAAATTTTCCCAATGAAGGAGATAATAATATTCAAAATCAGGATCAAAACACAAATAGCCTTTGCCACCCAATGGCAATGACGCGCGTTGTCAAATGCGAGACTAGTGAGAAATGCATCACTGAAATTTGGGATTATTCTTCAGGCCAGGGAATTTATTGTGGTTGTGGTGAATGCGAGCCAAATTGACTTAAATCTTCCTGATTAGTTAACGCCAAAAAAATCACGTGCAAAGGGGCATCTTTACTTCTCACAAAATCGCCTTCAGATTTTTTTCAGAACATGCAAGGTGTGATATTCAGGCACTGCTGGCTGATCAATCCCTAAATGAATTACTTTCTCTTCTTTTAACCCTTCTTTTTCAAAAACCTTTTTCCAACCTTCAGGAGTGTTAAAATTAAAAGGAACATTTACTTTCGTTTTTTCATTTGCACTATAGTGAATTACCCTGTTATAAAAATGGTCAAAGAAAATATTTACTCTCCTCTGCTGTTCTGAACTCAACTCTAAATAGTGCCCCGCTTTTTTAGCGATACTTTTACTCACCCTTTCTTTTGTCACCCCATAAACTGATTCGATAACAATTACTTTTCCATTCTTTTTACTAGTACGATAAACATCTTTTATTGCATGCAAGGGGTCAGAACAGTGGTGAAACACAGTTAGCGAAAGTGTAACATCAAAAGAATTATCTGCAAAAGGAGTATTTTCTGATTGCTTAAACGGCGCAAATGGCAGGGCAATTTTTGAAACATTTTTATTTTTGTAAACATCTGTAAGGATGACTTCATTTCCTCTTTTTGAAAGCAACGCCCCTATTCTACCGTCCCCACAACCAAAATCAAGCACTTTCCCAGTGCCAACAAAAGGAAGTATTTGTGAAAATGCAAGTTCTGCGCGGGCAATAAGCTTTTCTGGAATTAATGAAGTTACCCCGCACTCTTCAAGCAAAGTGTGTGCATAAAGCTCATAATCTGCAATCGGTTCTTTTTTTGCAAGCAAAATTATTTTTTGAATTAAAACTCGTGTTTTTTCATTAGGAATGCCAAGATGACACAAAACAGCCCCAAGCATTTCATCAACTGCCAAGCATATTTTTTTATCTGCAAAAATTTCCTTCATGTTTGGAATTTCCAACCCAATCCAATTTCTTATTATTATCCCCCCAAAATAATAAATATTCAATTCAGACAGTATATAAACTAACTTTTCCCTTAGGGGGGAAAACTTATAAATACCAAAGACCAATATTAAGTGTGAATATTGAACCCCTTAGAAAGATTGGGCTTACTGAAGGCGAAATTAAGATTTACCTTGCCCTCATAAATTTAGGAGAAACAACAAGCGGCCCAATAATTAACGAGTCAGGCGTATCAGTTTCAAAAACATACAGTATTCTCCAGCGCCTGGCAAAAAAAGGGCTAGTGAGCCACATAGTGAAACAAAACACCAAGTACTTTAGCGCGGCAAGCCCAGGCAGGTTACTTTCTTACTTTTCTGAAAAACAAAATGAACTGGAAAAACAAAAAAAAAGCCTTGAGGAAATCGTTTCTGAGTTGGACACGAAAAAAGGAAGCGCAATAACACTCGAAACTGCGCAAGTATTTGAAGGGCTTAAAGGAATTCAAACAGCACGGGAACGAACACTAAAAATAATGAAAAAAGGGGACACTATGTGGATCATAGGCATTGCCCGCAGCGCATATGAAAAACTCACCCCTTACTTCACTCATTACCACAAAAAAAGAATCACTAAAGGAATCTATTGCAATTACTTATACAATGCCGATGCAAAAAAACCTTTTGGGGAACGCTCCGCCACATACCCACTAAGTGAGGTAAAATACATGCCACCAGGCAACCCAACCGATGCTTGGATAGAAATATACGCAGACACAGTAACAATAGGAATAAACAAGGACAAATCATTCTCGGTAATAATCGAAAACCAAAAGGTGGCAGATTCTTTTCGCGAATACGCAAAAATCTTGTGGAAAAGCGCAAAAAACATAAGTTCAAAAACTAAAAACTGAATTATGCACCTTTTTATTAACGCTGAATAAGGGGGTAATAAAAAACCCTCTTAAAGACAACCCCTATTGAAGAAGGACTATTTGAAAAGGTTTAACGACACTAAATAATTAAACCATTTATTTTAACATCAGAGAGAAAAAACTAATTGGCTTCAATACAGGAATTGTTAAGATTTTTTGAACTATTAAGAACCTATTCTAGATATTCAGTTGATTAGTGTTGGGTCAACTACCTTCCCAAGGAATAGTATTTCCTCGGTTTTATTATCCTGAATGTAGAATGCGAATGGATGGTTTGCGTTGAATACAATTGGGACATCCATTGCGATTTTTTCAACCATGACCACCGCTGTTGCTGCTGCCGCTTCTGTTCCTTCTTCATTCACTTCAACGAATGCCTTATGATAAATCTCACCTATTTTGACATAGTTTGCAGCATCCATTTTGGAAAAATTTGCAAAATCAGAGAATGCTTCTTCCATCCCCATTTCCTTCAAATCCTTTTTCATTTTATACTCTGCAGTGAACTTAAACTTTGGCAAGGAAGCGTTAACTTCAGTGGTAGTCATTTTGCTTTTCATTAAAGAAAGTTCTTCTGCCGAAGGAATATTAAAATCATATTCAATAAAAAATCCAGGATCAACATTACAACCTTGTTCCATATTTTCACAAACAATCATTTCATTTTTTGGCAAGATAATAATCATCGACATGTCTTTCCCTTTGTAAGGTAATTCTACATATTGGAAATTTGAATCCTCAAAATAGTCAAACTTTTCAGTTTGATTCATCATTTTTACAGTAACTTTAGCCCCTTCCGAAACAAAGAAATCCAAATCATGAGTATTTTCTGTCTTAAACTTTGTTAACCAATCCCCCTTGAAATAAATTGCATTTACAAGAACCATTCTTGTTTCAGAAGTTATTGAACTAGGCGGTCCTTTTGGAAGAAGTTCTTTTATTTTTTGTTGGGTTTGGTCTTCAACCCACTTATTAATTAATAGTCTTTGTTCTTCAGGGGCATTTTGAAAATCAACAGGGGTTGATTTACCATAATAATATTTGTCAACCGTGTCATAAAAACTTTTTTTAAACACATAATTTTTTTCATTCCAAAGTGCATTTGCTATCCCCAATTTGTAGTTTCCTTTTGATGCGCTTTCATTCATTGAATTAAATAATTTAGCAAAAGAAGATTGTCTTACCGTATCATCTTGCGGAAAATAAAATACTTTACGCATTTCCTCAGCTGTTTTACCATCAGCCCCTTCATAAGTCATTCCTACCGCAGTTGAAATACTAAATGGCGAGAATAAAATATTTTTCCCAACATTTTCTGGATTTGAATCCAATTTGTTATAATAATCAACAGCAAAACTATTATTTGCAAGAACCAATTCATTTAAACCCTCAGAAGTTGATTTTGAATCATCCAACTGCTTAAACCCCATCAATCCTACCGGAGGATTAACAGTTGTACACCCAAACAAGATTAAAATAAACAATGCGAATAAAGCAATTAATTTCAATACAACCACTACGATAATACGGGCGCATTCCTCTTTTTAAATCTTGTTTTTAATTTGGTAACCCCCGCATAATCTTCTAAGCTTACCACACATTAAACGACGCTGAGGTGTAGCGTAATAAGAAACTGCCTGGTTGAAAGCTTTGACAAATTTTACTGTTTATTCACAAATGCCTTTCAATCTTAAGCCCCTTTTTTCTTACGCATTTTAACTTTGGGCCACAGTTGAACTTTTGTTTGTTTTTTCCATTTCTCTGGAGTCCAAACCCCGTGTTTAGGATGAACCCATGTTTCAGTTCGAGAATCCCCATCTACTTTAACTTCCATTTTGTAACCTGCAGCTTCAAGCTTTTTTATTGCTCTTTTTGTGGCTTCTCGAATGCTTAATTTGCCAATATCTCGCCCAAGGACCATGTGTGGGTTTGCAGCCCTATCTCTTATAATAGAATTACGCTGAGGACGAGCCAAGGTTAAAATAATCTGTAAGACAACTTCATGTTGAATTCAGGATTGTTTTTTATATACAACCAAGGATATTATTCAATTATGAAAAAGCGCGAATCCATTCAAGGAAATACTGCGACTGATTTCCATGCTGACAACAAAGCCAACTTGCAAAGATATAATGAGTTTTTGAATATTGTTTTGAGTTATGCGGAAAAATTGAAGAAAAAAGATTGCACAATAATTGATTTGGGTTGTGGGTCTGGAGAAATGGAATTTCTCCTAACAAAAAGGATCCCTTATGCAACCATAATTGGAATAGATAAGTCAACAACAATGATTAATCATGCACAAAAGTTTTTGAAAGACTGCCCAAAAGTAAAATTTTATTGTAAAGATATTAATAAACTCAAAAGCAAAGATTTTTGTGGTGACATAATCATTTCACGGCATACATTTCACCGGCTGAATGACTTGAATAAAGGTTTTTTAGCCATGGCAAGAATCGCTAAAAAAAATGGATTAATGATAAATAATTCATTTGTAAACCTAAAAAACCTAAATGTGAAGGAATTTGAAAAATGGGTTGATTGCTTCATTGAAAGAAATAATGCCCCATTAAACCAGAAAGAGTGGGCCTTAGCACATTTTAACGCCCCCAACTTTGAGGATTATATTAAGACAATAAAATCAATTAAATCTATTAAATTAATTAAAATTGGGTTGGACGACAAAGGATACGGGTGTATTACAATAAAAATAATTGCAGCAAAAAAATGAATTAACTTGCCTTTTCTTTTTGGGCAACTTGCACTTTTTCTTTTCGCGAAAAGAAAAAGGGCAGCGCTGAGGACGAGATTTGAACTCGTGCTCCCTTTCGGGAAACGGATTAGCAATCCGCCGCATTTGACCACTCTGCCACCTCAGCTAAAGCGTTCCGCCGCTTCGTGGCGGGGCTCAAAGCAAAACACCTAGTTTTGCGTGACCCGTAAAAGCAAAGCTTTTACCTGGTCGCTTGGAGCTCGCAAATCCAAGCAATTAATTAAATTACAAAAGCTTTGCTTTTGCAATAAAAAACTATAATAAAAAAACTTTGATTGTGAAGTATTAAAAATAGTGCTTCTTTTAGAAAAATAAGCGTTAATAACCGCCAAAAGCAATATTCAAAATTAATGGGGAAATAATTATCCAAAAATAAAATCAGACCAAAAAATAAGCTCAGGGATCAAAAACTCCCCTTACCAAAAACGCTTAAAAACAGGAAAAAGCTTCTAATTGTGTTAAGGATTGTGATAAATTGCTCCCAAAAATAAGCAAGTTCCCAAAACCCCTTCAATGGTCCATAATGGAAGGCATGGTTACTTCCCTAATGGTTGGAGGGGCAATGGTTTTTGTAGTACCCTTCGCAATTTATTTAGGAGCAAACAGCCTTCAAGTGGGCTTAATCACTGCCTTGCCCGCCCTAATAGCGGCTTGGTTTCAGTTAAGCGCTTTAAAGTTAGTCAAGTTTTACACTAGAAAAAAAATAATAATGGCGTCAGTATTTCTCCAAGCAATTACCTGGTTAATTATCGCCGCCCTACCATTCATTACCCCATTCGACCAAATAGGCTTGTTAATTGCCTTAACCACAATTGGCACAGTAATAATGTCGATTGGCACCCCTCTTTGGCACAGCTGGATGAGAAAATTAACAAGCAAAGAAATTTTTGGAGAATACTTTGGAACACGTCACGCATTAACAGGATTTGTTGTTTTTTTAACAACCATTATTTGCGGAATTGCGCTTGATTTAGCTGAACCAAATTATACTCTCCTTGCATTTATTGGAATCTTTTTAGTAAGTTTTATTGGAAGAATGCTTTCAGTATTAGTTTACACAAAAATCGAGGACCCAAAATTAGAATATGACGAAATAGAAAAAGGAGTTAGCTTAATTGAATTCACCACTCACTTAACTAAAACCAATTTCGGCAACTTTGTTTTGCTTGGAACTTTTTTAACATTCACCATGGCTATGATTAGTCCCTATATTTCTTTTCACTTGCTTGAAAATTTAGGTTTGAAAAACAATTACCTTATTTTCACCGCACTAATTTCAGTAGCAACCCTTGCCTCGCTAATAAGCCTTCCATACTGGGGCAGAATAATTGACAGGCATGGCTCGGCAAAACTTCTAAAAGCAACCACCATGCTTTCCTGTTTTTTCCCACTTCTGTTAATAATAATTCAGGACCCACTCGCCCTTTTCTTTTTGCAAATCTGGGACGGAGTTCTTTTTAGCGGACTAACTTTAAGTCTTTCAAACTTTCTTTACGAGACATTCAACCAGAGAAAAATAAGCCAGTACTCCATATTTCAGTCAATATTTTTCGGGACAGCAACTTTTTTTGGCACAATATTCAGCGGCTATATCCAAATAACGGGGATTAATTTCTTTTCACTTGCATTCCCTTTCTATTTTGTGTGCATTATCGCAGTTATCTTAAGACTGATAATAAATTCCACCCTAATATGGAATGTAAAAGACGCAATAAAGGCAAAACCAATAAAAGAAGAAAAACTTGTCTTAAGCGTGCTGACCTTCGCACCAATCAGAGAGGTATTTTATAGCAACGCAATATTTGTCCTGTCAAAAACAAGCACTGCTGCAAAAAAAATCGAGGGCGAAACAGTTAAAGAACTTGAAAAAGCAGAGGAAAGATTAATTAAAGACATGAAAATAGTGGAGGACCTGACCAGAAAGACCTTCGCAAAATCAGCAAAAAAAATTAAAAGAAAAAAGTAG